>JAOZRF010000564.1:448-1306 GCA_029940245.1 Desulfobacula sp. | reverse complement strand
TGCTTGTAATTTTGTTTTCCGGTCTGGCCGGTTCTTTTAAAACCATGATGATAGGGCAGATCACAGATTCAAATCTTGCACAAATTCAGATTCATAAAAAAGGTTATGTGTCATCCATTGATACCATGCCCTTAAATTTGACCCTGGATGCAAAGCGATATAAGAAAATTGAAGAATTGCTTTCAAATCATATCCAAATATCAGCCTGGGCTCCCAGGATCAAACTCAATGCCATGCTGAGCAATTTTATCAATACCACCAACATTCGATTGAATGCCATAAGCCCTGAAAAAGAAGTCCTTGTCTGTCCTGATGTGGCAAGCCGTATGATCTTTGATAAAAAAAGAGAACCTGGGGTATTGTTAAATCAAGGGGAGGTTATTATTCCGGACAAACTTGCCAGGGGAATGAATCTTAAAATTGGTGATCCCATCGTATTGGTTGCAAACAACAAGGATGGCAGCGTGAATGGCTTGAATTTTAAGGTTGCCGGGATTATTGAGAGTATCTTAGGTCCCCAGGGAAAAGAAGGGTATATGCATATAAAAGATGCCCAGGAACTTTTAAGGATGGATAAGCCTGAAATGATTGAGGTGGCCATTCGATTGCATGATTTTAATAAACTTGAAAAAGTATATACAGATCTATCTTTAAAACTGGCGGGTTTTATAAATAAGAAAGGAATGCCTGAATTTGAAATTCATACCTGGGATCAACTTTCCCCGTTTTCAAACATTGCCAAAATGATAGATTTTATGACTATTACAATGAAAATTATCATGATTGCCATTGTCCTCATCAGTATTCTGAATGTCATGATGATGTCTGTTTACGAACGTGTCAGGGAAATCGGAACCA
>JAOZRF010000564.1:0-438 GCA_029940245.1 Desulfobacula sp. | reverse complement strand
TCGGCAATATCATTGGATTGTCCGGCATATTTATTTTAAATATTTATAAAATCAGTTTTGCTTTTGGCAGGCAGGATAATTTATTGCTGGCTCCCACTGTGAATATAACAGAGCTTTTGTGGGTATCTGGAATTGTTCTGCTTATCTCTGTTTTTGCAAGTTTCCAGCCAGCCTTTAAAGCCTCAAGAATGGAACCGGTTGATGCTTTGGGCCATGTTTAATTTAATAAATCATTTAATTTCATAAAGGTGAAAAAAATGAAAAAAATATTCATAATTGTTTTGCTGGGTCTGCTTTCATCAATCACAGCTTTTGCTCTGGATGGGAATGAAATTCTAAAACAAGTAGATAGAAATCTAAATCCTGAAAGTTTTGAAATGTACAGAAAATTGATAAATATAGAGCCGGATGGCACAAAAAAAGAATTTGTCATGTTTT
>JAOZRF010000267.1 GCA_029940245.1 Desulfobacula sp. | reverse complement strand
GAAACTGCCGCCAGAATAGGAATCCAGAAAAATCCCGGTTAAGGGAGATTTAGTAATTACACATCCCCGCATGGCAGGAGCCATGGTGCCTGTTAAGGGCCCTGTCATAAACATGAGCAGGTTCTCTTTTTCTAGAGGATCTATGCCCGGGGAAACCATGTCACACAGAAGCTTTGCTCCAAATCCCTTGCCACCGATAAAATCAGCCTTAAAGGAATCAGACACGGGAAGAATTTCAAAGGATTCAAGGGACAAATCAACCACCAGCAGTTTGTTTGTATAGACGTCAGGCATTGATTTTCCCTTTATAAATAAGTTCAAGGGCGCCTGTTGGACACGCCTCAACACAGAGAGGAGTTCCCTGGCACAATTCGCATTTAACCGCTTTCCGGGTGTCTGGATCCAGTGTGACCATCCCAATGGGACAGTATTGGACACACAGGCCGCAGCCGATACATTCATCCGGGTCGATGCAGACAATACCATCATCATTTCTCTGGATGGCTTTAACCGGGCAGACATTCATGCAATAGGCATTTTCACACTGACTGCAGACCACTGGTATGTGATATAGGTTTTCATTCTTGTTTTGAATTAAAAGACGGGCCCGTCTTGGGTTATAGCCCCCTATCAGGTCCATGCTGCATGCCAGCTGACAGATACTGCACCCTGTACATTTGTCAAAGTGTGTGCGGATGAAGGCTTTGATGGCTATCCCCTCAATAAACTGATTGTTTTAAGATTGAAAAATATTACATATTATGTACTATGTCAATAAGTTTTATTATTGCTTTAAAAAAGGCTATGATATGGACTTGGATCACATATCACATAGTACGCGATAGAAAAGTTGTGTTCAACTTAGAAGAGGGGCAGGTATATAGAGATGTTATTCTCGGTTATTCAATGGATTGAGGCGAAGTTTTTTTGAAAAAACAGGGGCTTCCCCTGATTGCAATTCTGCAAAATCCCTACTATAACAAAAAATAACATCTTGCTTCGATCTTGTCTCCATTCTCGACAATGTAATCGAAAGAGCGGAGCTGTGCCGGCTAACAACAAACTAAAAGATCAAGACCATACTTATAACAAAAATCAATATAGTAATTTAACCATTTTAGATTGGACTGTTCTTTCTCAGGTATCCGGTTTCAATAAAAATCGACTTGTACTTTTTTTTTCGAAAAGCCCTGGCATCTTTTATTATGATATTGGGGGCGGTTCATTGTAAGTTTTGTGGGTCACCTCTTTAACTGCCCGTTCGGCACTGGCCAGGGCGCCTTCCAGATAACCGCCCAGCCGGCCATCGGTTTCTGTGCCGGCCAGCAGAACCTGGTTGTCCCAGATACCAGTTTTTCCGTCCGGCGGATTGAACAGGGGATGCTCATGGGGACCTCTCTGGTCAAATTCAGTGGCAGTGAACCGTTCCTGAGCCCAATCCTTTAAATAAAAGACCTGGGGGTTGCCGGCCGGAGATCCGAACATCAGGTCGAGCTGAGCAAGAATGGCCTGTTTAAGGGCTTTCGGCTCCCTGCGCTGGGCCGCCGGAACACTGACGAATCCGGTGAAGCCGTATGGGGCGTTGGGTTCCCGGTTGGAACCATCGTGGATTTCACTCAGGGGGCCATATTGGCTAAAGGCCTGGCCGGAAAGACCAGCCTGACGCCAGTGGGGATAGGGATATAGAGCAAAAAATTTGGCGTGTCCTGCCATCCATGTTTTGGTTTTCAACATGGCCTGGGTCAGGGCCGGAGACAAGTCCGGGGTAAACAGAATCCTGGCTGCAGCCAGCCTTGGGGGAAGAGCCAGGATCACTTTTCGGGCCTTGAACCAGGTCCGTTCTTCCTGTTCCAATTCGCCCACCCCCACCCGGATGCCGGTTTCCCACTTTTGGATTTCACAGACCGGGTGGTTCAGGCGGACAGCATCCCGGGGAAGGTTGTTAAAAAAATGGTCCACCAAGGCGATCATGCCCCCTGAGATCCTCCATCCCTCAGGCTCCATGGGGTAGCCTGAAATGGTCCTGGGGGTACCATCTGGCAGCTGAAATCTGCCTAGGCCGGATTCATACTGAGGATAGGCATCAAGGCCCATCTCTTTGACCAGTCGGGAAATTCTCGGGTTAATGGCCGGCCAGAACCAGGACGGGCCAAGGTCGGTGCAGAAATTGTCATGTTTGGGGCATTGAATCCGGCCGCCGATCCGGTCCCTGGCCTCCAGCAATATAAAGGATTTATTTTCCCTGGACAGAAGCCAGGCCGCATAAACGCCGCTCAGGCCCCCGCCCACAATCATGGTATCAATATCAGTCATTTTTACTTCTTATTTTCAATTGCAAGGACTCATTGTCGGAACTGAGCCCCGGTTAAATGGATTATTCTCCCATTTCATTTAAATATCAATATTTTTTTCGCTTCACTATCTACCCCATTGGAATTGTCAACAACAACCTTGAAAGGGACCACACACAGTTTGGAAGAAAAGGGACTGACACGGTTTCTAAATTTGACCTGGGCCATTGGCAGCGATCCTAAAATGACTTAGGATCGCTGCAATGCGTAAGCGCCTTGTTATTAGAATAAATTTGCAGTGGTCAAATGACCCGTTTGCTTGCCTTTGCTTATTTTTTGGATCATGAATTGATTGTTTTTACAATATTTGAAAAGTCTGATATGTCACCCAGCATGATGCATCCAACAAGTTTGCCTCCTTTTTTAACCAGTTTTCGATACAGGTGGTCACTTTTTTTAATGTCACTGTCAAGGACATCTTCAGGATCAATATCCCCGGCAGACCCCAGTTCGATACCAGCGACTTTCAACCGGTTGGAGGGTACAATGGTGTTAAATTTTTCCAGGTGGCCGGCCATATTCGCACCGGCAATCCTGCCTTGTTCCTGGGCTTCAGGCCAAATACAGAAATTAGTTTTTTCAAACTGGGCAACATCACCGGCAGCATAAATATTTTCAATACCGGTTGCCATATGGGCATCCACCACCACACCCGTATCGGTCTCCATGCCCAGTTTTTTTGGAAGATCAAGATTTGATCTGACGCCGGCTGAAAAAAGAGCCAGATCTGCATCCAGTACCTCACCAGATTCTAATTCAACCCCTGTGACCGTCTTTTCTCCTGACAGTTGTTTTGTTTTTGTCCCAAGCCTGAATTTGAATCCTTGTTTTTCGAGCATCGTTTTGAGCAATAATGCGCCTTGTGTGTCCATCTGTCTTGGTAAAAGGCGGTCAAAGAATTCAACCACGGTAACGGACAACCCCTTTTTAATCAAGGCATTGGCTGCTTCAAGACCAAGAAGTCCTCCCCCGATCAGCACGGCATTCCGGGCATTGGAAGCCGCTTGAATAATGTTTTGAGCATCATCAACAGTGCGAAGTGCAAAAGCATGTTTTTTATCGCTGCCCTTAACCGGCGGGATAAACGGCATGCTTCCCGTTGCAATCAAAAGGGCATCAAATTCCCATGGGGAACCCTTATGGTCAATGGCCTTTTTGTTGTCACTGTCTATGTTGACAACAGTTACCCCTGTTTTTAAATCAATCTGCTGATCAAGGTACCATTGGTCCTTTCGAATGACCAGATCCGATTCATGGGCAGTGCCTGCAACATAGTCCGGTAGCCTGATCCGGGAATAGAAAGGCATGGTTTCCTGTGTCAAAATGGTAATCCGGCCCTGAGAATCATTTTTACGGATTTCCTGTGCTGCCGTGGTTCCGGCAACACCATTTCCAATAATCAGGTATTTTTTCATGGTATTTTTCTCCTTGTATGTATTCGGTATTTTTTTTCTGCTGCGTTTTTCAAAATCATATTACATCAAAAAGCCTTGCATTGCAAAAAATTTTAAAGTGGGCACAAATGAGGCCTGGCCTGGCTGGCCGGTACTTTCGAATTGCTGCATCATGTATAGATCAAAATTGTGTGGAATTTGGTATCAATTTGTGCTTTACTGGACGTTAATTGCAGTCCCCCTGAAGAGGTAGAAGATGAACAAAGAATTCTTGAAATTGGTAACAGCAAAATACGACGGTTTTACACCAGACAAAGTCTTTTTTTATCGGAAAATATGAGTAACTAATAAAGGAGGTATTATGAAATCAAGGAAAATTAAAGACAAAATTTACTGGATGGGTTCTGTGGATTGGGACAGGCGTCTTTTTGACACCCTTGTCCCGCTTCCGGACGGGACAAGCTATAACGCGTATCTCATCGAAGGGAGCGAGAAGACTGCCTTGCTGGACACTGTTGATCTGCCCATGGCCCATGAACTGCTCTCCCAGCTTGAAGGGATTCCAAGACTCGATTATGTCATCTCCCAACACGCGGAACAGGACCATTCCGGGACAATTCCGAGAGTGCTTGAAAAATTTCCTGATGCGAAGCTGATAACAAGTTCCAAGGCAAAGGGGATGCTCATGGATCTTCTACAGGTACCTGAAAAATCTTTTATAACTGTCGAAGATGGTGAAACCCTTTCCCTTGGCGACAAAACCCTGAAGTTTATCTATACCCCATGGGTCCATTGGCCCGAGACCATGTCGACTTACCTTGAAGAAGACAAAATTCTTTTCAGTTGTGATTTTTTCGGTTCCCATATCGCAACAACCGATCTATTCGTTACTGATGAAGGACGTGTGTTAGAAG
>JAOZRF010000266.1:2629-4664 GCA_029940245.1 Desulfobacula sp. | reverse complement strand
AGACACCAGGACCTGTTACAAAACAGATATCTGAAATAATAAATAATATAATGGCTTCAAAAGACAGTAAATTTAAGGATTGGTTCCAGATGCTTTATCGTCATTAATTTAAGAATTAAAATGGAAAATAAAATAGTTGCAGATAAAACAATAAAAGCATGGAAGAAAGAACATCCATTGTTGAATAAAATCATTGCAACTAGGGAAGTTTTCTGGGTAAACCCGAATTATGGGAAATTTAAAGATGCCATAAAAAAAATATCCTTGTCTAAAAAGGATGTTGAGGATGCACAAAAGAGGCTGAAACGCTTTGCTCCATTCATAGCCGAAGTCTTTCCGGAAACCCGGAAAAAAGACGGAATAATTGAATCCCCTGTTATCCTAATTCCTGAAATGAAGAAAAAAATTCAAGAGCTGTTTTCTCAAGATATCTTTGGAGATTTGCTTCTGAAATGTGACGGCCATCTTGCTGTCTCAGGTTCTATAAAGGCAAGGGGCGGGATCTATGAAGTTCTCAAGCATGCTGAGAATCTGGCTGTCAAAAAAAACATAATTACCTTGAAAGATAATTATTCAATCATGGCAACTGAGAAGTTCAAGAATTTTTTTTCCGGATATTCCATTGCTGTCGGTTCAACAGGCAATCTAGGCCTGAGCATCGGTATAATCGGTGCTCAACTTGGGTTTAAAGTATATGTGCACATGTCCAGCGATGCTAAAAAATGGAAAAAGGACCTTCTCAGGGATAAAGACGTCACTATTATTGAATATGACTCTGATTACAACCAGGCTGTAGAACATGGGAGAAAGCAGGCCCTGGCAGATCCTATGATGCATTTTATTGATGATGAAAATTCACATGACCTGTTTCTTGGATATGCAGTTGCTGCCTGCAGGTTGAAAAATCAATTGAACAAATTGTCATTTACAGTGGATGAAAATCATCCTTTGTTTGTTTATCTACCCTGTGGCGTGGGCGGCGGACCTGGTGGAATATGTTTTGGCCTGAAACTAATTTTTAAAGATAATGTTCATTGTTTTTTTGCTGAACCCACACATTCTCCATGTATGCTACTTGGTTTGATGACCCTCCAACATGATAAAATCAGTGTCCAGGATTTCGGGATTGATAATAATACCAAAGCAGACGGGCTCGCTGTTGGAAGACCCTCAGCGTTTGTGGGAAAAACACTGAGAAATTTAATCAGCGGGATATATACGGTTGAAGATGATTTGCTGTATATTTTGTTAAAACATCTTTGTGATACTGAAAATATTTTCATGGAGCCGTCAGCTATCGCTGGAATCCCCGGACCGGTTCAATTGTTACAAAGTGCCGAGGGGAAAAAATATCTCCGGGAAAACGATCTTAATCATAAAATGAAGAAAGCCGTTCATATAATATGGGGAACAGGTGGCAGCATGGTGCCGCCCGATATAATGGATAAATATAAAGAAAGAGGACAGTATTTGTCAAAAAGATAGCTTCATGATGAATGTCATCAACCACCACCAGAGGTGGTGCATCTTCATTTGAATTTTTTTTATGTTTTTTATCAAGCTGTTTGCCTATATTTTTAATCTCTTTTTCAATTGCTACGTCTAATTTTTTTTGGCCTGTAGTCGTAGCTTTTGTATTATCCTGTATATTTTCTTGACAAGCTATTGAATAAATGTAAAAAAACATGACTGAGCGCTCGTTCAAATGTCATTAACAGCAACCTGATTATAAGAAAGGGAGCGATCATTTGGGTAAAATTAAAAAATCCATGAACAAAAAAAGCCAGGTAGAAGTCCCTACACAGATAAAAAATCCTGAACTGGTCCGGGAAAGAAGACGTCAGATTATCGATTCTACGGTTAAACTTTTTATTGAGCATGGATATCACAAAACCACAACCCGGATGATTGCAAAGGCATCTAATTTTTCCATTGGTTCTTTATACGAATATGTCAGCTCTAAAGAAGATTTGCTTTATCTGGTATGTAAAACCATTCATGAAGAAGTCCAGGATGCCGTTGAAAAGGCCCTTGC
>JAOZRF010000266.1:0-2619 GCA_029940245.1 Desulfobacula sp. | reverse complement strand
ACAAATAAAGATAAGGATAAAGAAATACTTGCTCAGGTTATACGTCAATATTTTTATGTCTGTGATAATATGGCAGATCACATTCTTCTCATGTACCAGGTCACACAATTTTTGCCGGGAAAATGGAAAAATGACGTTCTTTTGAATGAGTTGAATATCACTGATATTTTTATCAAAGCCCTGTCTTCTTTGTCCGGGAAGAACTCTTTTCCTTTGCTGGATGGTAAGATATTGAATCTGGCGGGTCATAATATTTCTGTTCTGGGTCAGATGTGGGCATTTCGAAGGTGGCACGTTCAAAAAAATTTTACTATTGAGGAATATATTAAAATTCAAACCGATTTTATCCTTGGACTAATATTTTAATAAAAAAGGATCAATAATGAGTATGGAAACCCAAATTTACACAGCTAAAAATTCTGTTAAAATTGTTACTGCAACATCGCTTTTTGACGGGCATGATGCTGCCATAAATATAATGAGAAGAATTTTGCAGGATTCCGGTGCAGAAGTGATCCATATCGGCCATAACCGGTCTGCAAATGAAGTCGTGGATGCAGCCATTGAAGAAGATGCCCAGGGCATTGCCGTATCCAGTTACCAGGGTGGGCATCTTGAGTATTTTAAATATATGGTGGATCTTTTAAAAGAAAAAGGCGCTTCCCATATTAAAATTTTTGGTGGTGGTGGCGGGGTTATCATTCCTTTGGAAATGGATGAGCTGCATGCTTATGGTGTGACAAGAATCTATTCTCCTGAAGATGGTTCAAAAATAGGGCTTCAAGGCATGATCAATGATATGATGCGATCCATGGATGCCCCTTCCGTGGATTATGATAATCTTAATTATGAACATTTGACCGTTGACAATAAATATGTGACAGCAAATTTTATTTCTGCAGTCCAGGAATCCAAAGCCAATGACAGGGAGATTTTTGATAAAATCATTTTAAAGATTAATACGCTTGCAGATAAAAAAGATATTCCCATCATTGGACTGACCGGAACGGGCGGGGCTGGAAAGTCTTCTTTAACAGATGAATTGATTATCAGGATTTTAAGGGATTTTACACAGATCAATATTGCCATTATTTCCTGTGATCCATCCAGACGTAAAACCGGCGGTGCCCTTTTAGGGGACAGGATCAGGATGAATTCCATAGACACAGACCGGGTCTATATGCGCTCCCTTGCCACCAGACGTTCCCAGACAGAGCTTCCCGAGGCGTTACCCGATGCCATCAGCGTGGTCAAGGCGGCTGGTTATGATATGGTGATTGTTGAAACCGCAGGCATCGGCCAGGGGGATTCAAGGGTGGTTGATCTTGTGGATATGTCCATATATGTCATGACGGCAGAGTATGGTGCGCCTTCCCAGTTGGAAAAGATAGACATGCTGGATTACGCTGATATTGTTGTGGTGAACAAGTATGAGAAAAAAGGCAGTGAAGATGCCTTAAGGGATGTCAGAAAACAGGTCCAGAGAAATCGTAAGGCCTGGGATATGGATCCAAAGAGCCTGCCCGTATACGGAACCATTGCCTCAAAATTTAATGATGACGGGATAACTGCTTTTTATCATGGAATTTTAGATCTTATTTTTGAAAAGAAAAATATTAAATTTGAGTCTAATATTCCAAAGACGGGCATAAAAGAATCTTCTTCAAAAACCATTATTATTCCGGGAGAAAGAACCCGGTACCTTGCTGAAATTGCCGATTCAATAAGGCAATACCATGTAACAACAAAAAATCAGGCAAAAGCCGTAAGAAATCAATGGCATTTGATCGAGGCATTAAAAATCATGGAAGAAAAGGGGCTTGACCAATTGCCCGAAGCACTGGAGAAATTCAGGCAGGCTGTTGCAGATGTAAAGTCTTTTGTTGATGATGAGACGGATAAGACCATAAATGAATTCAATACATGCAAAGAACGTTTTGGAAAGGATGAACTGGTGTATTACGTGCGGGATAAGGAATTTAAACTCCCCTTATACAGCAATTCATTGTCCCATTCTAAAATTCCTAAAATTTCCCTGCCGCAATTCATAGATCCGGGCCAGCAGTATGCATGGATGAGAAAAGAAAATTTTGCGGGAAATTTCCCCTATACGGCAGGGGTGTTTCCTTTAAAAAGGGCTGATGAAGATCCCACCCGCATGTTTGCAGGAGAAGGCGGACCAAAAGATACCAATCAGCGATTTAAACTTTTGTCCCAAAGCTATCCTGCCAAGAGGCTGTCCACGGCCTTTGATTCGGTTACTCTTTACGGATTTGACCCTGACACCCGTCCGGATATTTATGGCAAGATAGGAACCTCGGGTGTGAGTATATGCACCCTGGATGATGTAAAAGTGCTTTATGACGGGTTTGATCTGTGTGCTCCCAATACGTCCGTATCCATGACCATTAATGGACCGGCTCCCATGATGCTGGCCATGTTTATGAACACGGCCATTGTTCAGCAGATGGAAATTTTTAAAGAGAAAAACGGCCGGGAACCATCTGAAAAAGAGGCAGCATCCATCAGGCAATTTGCCCTGTCCAATGTAAGGGGAACGATTCAGGCAGATATTTTAAAGGAAGACCAGGGACAGAATACCTGTATTTTTTCCATTGA
>JAOZRF010000265.1 GCA_029940245.1 Desulfobacula sp. | reverse complement strand
CTTCCTTTAACTTTCCTCACCGTATCAAAAATATTTCAAATTTTATTCAAATTTTTACATACGACACATTTTGTCGTACCGCGACACTTAAAATCGACCTCTCCTTTTGAGCAAAAGCTCAAAATATTAATGTCCTGAATCGGGTTGGAATCATTTTCGGCCCATCAGGCAAATAAAGGAGAGAAACAATGACAGAAGTCGGAAAAGAATTTTTTGAACAGCCATTAAGGTTTGACACCTTCGACACTTTTAGAACCGAAGATGACAAATCTTACATTACCTTTAACGGTGTCACATATCCCATTCGTGGATCAAAATTTCAAAGATTGCTAAACGAGTTGCATTTCTACCTGAAAGAATTTTTCCCATGTAAATGTGTTGTGATGGACATTATTAATGGCCTGGATATGTTTACAAAATTATTTGCTCCAGTCAAACCTGTTTATTACCGGTTTGCGAAGCTGGAAAATGTTGTTTATATTGATCTTGGCAATTCCAAGTTTGAAGTCATCGAGATCACCGGTGATGCTTATCAGGTCATTACCAATCCGCCTGTAAAATTTGTCCGTTCTAAAATCCAAAAAGCGATCGGAGCACCAGACACCAAAGCGGTGGCCAAAGATTTGCGACTAATGAAGAAATATGTCCCATTCAAAACCGAGGAAGATTTCATTCTTTTTGTATCCTGGCTACTGTCTTGCATGAATACGGAAGGTGGTTATCCTCCGTTTTTTCTGATCGGAGAACAAGGATCTGCAAAAAGCACGACAACAGAAATCATTAAGAACCTGCTGGATGACTCAACAGTGCCACTGCGTAACTTGTCAAAATCGATGAAAAATCTCATGATCGCAGCAAGCAATGATTTTATCCTATGCTATGACAATATTTCCAAGATCACAGATAAGCAATCTGATAATCTGTGCAAGCTTGCAACGGGAGCAGGATTTACAACCAGAACACTTTATACCACAACAGAAGAGACCCAGCTTACGTGTAAAAGGCCGGTTATCATCAACACCATAAGCTTCATACCAACACGCCAGGATCTTCTGGACAGGTCTGTGATGGTAAGACTTAATTTTATTAAACCGGAAGAACGTAAAACCGTCAAAGAACTGAAAGAATCATGGAAAAAGGACAGACCCATTATTTTCGGTGCGCTTTGCAATGCAGTTTCCGCAGCACTTAAAAATTATGACCAGGTTGATGAAGAAAAGCTTCCCAGAATGGCTGATTTTGCAAAGTGGATCATTGCAGCGGAAGAACAGCTTCCCTGGGACAAAGGTCTTTTCCTTGAGACGTTACAGAATTCACGCTTAAACATGGTGGATGACACAATTGATGCCGAGCCTGTAGCCATGGCAATTCTCAAATTAATGACAGACAGTGACTCTTGGCGTGGAACCGCTTCAGAGCTCTTGGATAAGCTGGAAGATTGCATCAACCAGAAGAAAAACAAATACCCAAACTGGCCTAAAATGCCGAACCAGTTGTCGCGTAAGCTTGGCAGGGTATCTGCATTCTTGCGGGAAAAAGGAGTTCAGGTTGAAATAGGGCGTTCAGGGCAGAGATTTATAGATATTACCCGAGTTGTTGATACCAATGATGATGCCCCCGTCGAAGAAGATACTCCGATGGAAAAAACAAATCAGGTTACTGAGGGATTCGCTAATGCTGCACCAAATCAGTTGCCTGAGAAGGCTTCTGTTACCCCTGAAGAGGATGCAACTGCGGAAGAATCAACAGAAGCGGAATTTGCACTAGATGAATTCTAATCGCCACAACCTTACACTGGCCATCCTTTGGGTGGCCAGTTCATCTTAATTGTAAAAGGAATTTTATCATGGATACAAAAAATATTAATGAAAATATAAAAACAATGAATAAAGGATTACTTGTTCATGCCAACTGTTTGAGTGTTTTAAGAACCATGCATTCAAATGTAACCGACCTTATTGTAACCGATCCGCCTTACGGGTACTCATTCATGGGTAAAAATTGGGATAAGGCATTACCTGACATAGAGATATTCAGAGAGTGTCTGCGAGTATTAAAACCAGGAGCATTCGCTTTTGTTATGGCAGCTCCAAGACAGGATGTGTTGTCTCGTATGATGATAAAGTTAGAAGACGCGGGCTTCAAAACAGACTTTACCAGTATTTATTGGACATATGCATCTGGGTTTCCTAAAGCACAGAATATAGGTAAAAAACACAAGGAATTGAAAGGCGCCTACGGAGGCTTCCAACCTAAACCAGCAATAGAAATAATAATCGTGGTACAGAAACCAGGAACTCATCGCACGCAGTGCGACCAAGCACTGGATAATGGTAAAGGTGTTACATGGTTAGATGACTGTCGTATCCCATATCCTGATGGAGAAAAATCATCAGCAGGTAATAGAACTGCTACATTTGGCACACAAGAAACAATTTCTGGTGGAGATAGTTCTGGTGGCTGGAAAATGTGTAAAGAGGGAAGATTTCCTGCTAATTTATTAGTTTCTGATGATGTATTAAATGATGGTAAAAAACCAAACCAAGGACATAGTCCGAGAGGCAAAGTCACTGGTTATGGAAATTTTGGCGGAGGAAAACAAGAATATCATGGCGTAGGAAAAAAGTTTAAAGATAAGGGTACCTATTCAAGATTCTTCTCATTAGATGCTTGGGCTCAAAGGAACCTACCATTTCTAATCGTTTCAAAAGCCAGTAAAAAAGAAAAGAATGCTGGTTTACAAGATAGAGAGCAACAAACCACTAATGATTGTAGAAAAAAATCAATAGATAATCCTTTTCAACGAGGTGAAACACTACGATATAATAATCATCCTACCGTAAAGCCCCTCAAACTTATGGCGTATCTTACTGTCCTTGGTTCCCGCAAAGGAGAAATAGTGTTAGATCCTTTCTGCGGATCAGGGACTACCTGTGTTGCTTCTATGTTACTTGACAGAAAATTTATAGGTATTGAAAAAGATAAAAATTATATCCAAATTGCCAAAAAGCGCCTTCTCAATATCCCTAAAGTTAAAAAATGTGATGAGCCAGGGAAGGTTATCAGGTTATCTGAAATAGAATCTATAGATCTTCACTGGAGCGGTGATACCGTCATCGATATGCAAGCCATTCCTTCTGTCGTTGATCATGCTTTGGAAAATAAGGGGAGAACATCCTCGTATAAAGGATTTGAAATTATTCCTACTTACAGGGCTAAAATCTCTGATTCTGAAAAGGAACTGGATGAAACACCATCACAATATCAGAAGATTGCTTCAGGCATGAAAAAAAGATTAGGGGCTAAACGTAAAGCTAAAATCATCAGTGCAAGCTGGAGAACCGATATTCCCGCATTTTACAGCGACTGGTTTTTTAATCGGGTTAAAGAAGGATTAGCCCTGGTGAAAACCGAATTAGATTCTGAAATTCAAAAAGTATATCTTACACCGGATGATGTGCGATGTTTTGTATTCTGGACAAAAAATCCGGGGCCGATGTTGGATCGCCTGCATGAGCTTGACCAGTACAAGTATTATTTCCATTTTACACTGACACCCTATGGCCGGGATATTGAAAAGAACCTACCCCCCAAAGAGGAATTGATTGAAACATTTATCCGGCTTTCAGAGCGGATCGGTAAAGAAAAGGTTATCTGGAGATATGATCCCATTATCCTTACTAACAACATTGATATTGAATATCATAAAAAGCATTTTGCGTATCTTTGTGAAAAGCTTCATAAGCATACCAACAAATGTATTGTAGGCTTTGTGAATCAGCACCAGATTAAAAAAGTTGTTAGAGACAGCATGGGAATGAAACTCATAAATGTTGATACCAAATGGGAACTGGCATCATGGATTCAGTATATTGCAGAAGGCCATGGTTTGAAGGTTGAAACATGTGCTGATAAAATTGATTTTTCAGAGATAGGCATGACTCCTTCTAAATGCGTTGATGGCGAGCTTATCGGGAAAATAACCGGTGAAGTCCTACCGATATCCACGAATATCCCTTTAAGGAAAAAATGCAGATGTATGAAAAGCTTTGATATCGGCACCAATGACACCTGCACCCACGGATGCCGATTCTGTTATGCCACCAAAAATGAAATTCAAGCACTGTTAAATTACCAACAGCACGATAGTGACTCCCCTGCAATGACAATGGAAATGGAGGTCGATAGTCAGAAAGAAAAAGATAATGTTCAGGACTGGGCAGACAAAGGCATCAACATATCAAAGGGATGCAGCAACAATTGCCTTTACTGCTATGCCAGAGAAGAATCTGTACGTCGTCATGGGAATGTATATGAAAACTGGCCTAATGAGCAGTTGAACGAAAAAATGATTAAAAAAGGCTGGAGGATGAGCAGTAAGAGGCTCATGTTACCATCAACCCATGATATCACCCCTGGAACTTATGATGCATGCGAATCTACCCTGAAAAAACTTCTTGCGGCAGGCAATCCGGTGCTGGTCGTATCAAAACCTATACCTGATCTGATAGAAAAATTGTGTGACAGCCTGGAGCCATATAAGGACCTGGTGATGTTTAGATTCACAATATCAGCCAGAAATAACGATATTTTGTCCTTCTGGGAGCCAAATGCATCAAGTTATGAAGACCGTGTGGATGCGTTGATTATAGCTTATGCAAAAGGAT
>JAOZRF010000264.1 GCA_029940245.1 Desulfobacula sp. | reverse complement strand
AGATGTTGAAAATATCATACTGTCCCTTGTGCAGAATGCTGATTATGATATTGAGAAAGCCCAGAAGGGCATTATTTATATTGATGAGATTGATAAAATATCCCAGCGCGGGGACAACCCCTCCATTACCCGGGATGTTTCCGGAGAAGGTGTTCAACAGGCACTTTTAAAAATTATAGAGGGAACCATTGCCAGCATCCCGCCAAAAGGCGGGAGGAAACATCCCCAGCAGGATTATGTAAAAGTTGATACCTCCAATATTCTTTTTATTTGTGGTGGAACTTTTACAGGGCTTGAAAAAGTCATTGAAAGAAGAATTACCAAGAAAACCATGGGATTTGGAGCCAAGATTGTAGATCGAAAAGATAAAAATATCGGGGAGCTTCTTGAGCAGCTCAAACCTGAAGACCTGATTCAATTCGGCCTTATACCTGAGTTTTTAGGCCGTTTGCCCATTCTTACATCTATTGGTGAACTCAATGAAAAATCATTGGTTAACATTTTGACCGAGCCAAAGAACGCGCTTGTGAAACAATACCAGGAATTATTCAAAATTGAGGGTGTGAAACTCCATTTTTTAGATGAAGCCCTGATTGCAATGGCCAAAGAAGCCGTAAAGAGAAAGTCAGGTGCAAGGGGACTTCGTGCCATTATGGAAGAAACCATGCTGGATATCATGTATGAAATTCCGTCAAAAGAAAATGTGAGAGAGTGCGTCGTCGGTGAAGAAGTCGTATTAAAAAACGAAGCCCCTATACTGCTTTATGAACAGCCCAAAAAGCAGGCGTAAAATAAAGAGAGTTCTAAAATTTAATGATTAAATTGCCTAAGTTTTTAAATCCGGATGGCTCAGAAAGTGAAAAAAAACAACTGCCTTTGGTTCCTTTAAGGGATATGGTGTTGTTTCCATCTATTATTACCCCTGTTTTTGTCGGCAGGGATAAATCTATTAAAGCCCTGTCCCAAGCCATGGTGGCAGACAAGAAAATTTTTTTGACCACTCAGAAAGATCCGGACGTTTTAAAACCAAATATTAACGATGTTTTTCAGGTGGGCACAGAGGCCAGGATCACTCAGCTTCTTAGACTGCCTGATGGAAGCGTTAAGGCATTGGTTGAGGGGTGCCGGAGGGGTAAAATTGTCGAATTGACTGATGAAGATGGCTTTCTCAGTGTTGAATATATCGAGGTGGCTGAAGCGCCTCTGCCTGAAAAAGCAAGGGAAGCCGTCATCAGAACTGTTACCGAAGCGTTTGAACATTATGCCAAACTTTCCGGTGTCGTGGCCCAGACTTTTTTTAAAACCCTTGATGTTCTTGCTGCGCATGAGTCCCGATATGCAGATACTATTGCCGCCCATATGCCATTTAAAATGGGTGATAAGCAAAAATTGCTTGAATGCGGAAATATAGAGACCCGATTTTTTTTATTGTTAAAGCTTATTCAAAAGGAAACAGAGGTTTTTACCATGTCCCAAAAAATAAAGGGCAGGGTAAAGGAGCAAATGGAGGGCCTGCAGAAAAAACATTATTTGAATGAGCAGATGCGTGCCATTAAAAAAGAAATGGGCGAGGAAGGCGATTCAGCAGAATTCAAGGATCTTGAAAATCGGATAAAGAAAAAAAGGATGTCAAAAGAGGCAGCCTCCGTTGTAAGAAGAGAACTTGAAAAATTAAAGATGATGCCCCCCATGTCTTCGGAAGCTACTGTAGTTAGAAATTATATTGACTGGCTGATTTCTCTGCCATGGTTTAGAAAGAATCGATCAAAAAATAATCTTAAAAAAGCTGAGCAAATATTAGAACAGGATCATTATGGGCTTGAAAAACCCAAAGAAAGAATTCTTGAGTATCTGGCCGTACAAATTCTGGTTAAAAAAATTAAAGGACCGATTCTCTGTCTTGTGGGCCCCCCTGGTGTCGGGAAAACATCTCTTGCAAGATCCGTTGCCAGGGCTACTGGAAGGGCCTTTGCCAGAGTTTCTCTTGGCGGTGTCAGGGATGAAGCTGAAATCAGAGGCCATAGAAGAACCTATGTAGGGGCCATGCCGGGCAAGATTATTCAAACCTTGAAAAAAACAGGATATAATAATCCTGTGTTCTGTCTGGATGAAATTGATAAAATGACGGCTGATTTCAGGGGTGATCCATCATCTGCATTGTTAGAAGCACTTGATCCTGAACAGAATAAAAATTTCAATGATCATTATCTTGAAGTGGATTATGATTTGTCGGAAATCCTTTTTATTACCACTGCAAACACCTTGTATGATATACCGGCCCCATTGCGAGACAGGATGGAAATCATTCAGATACCAGGCTATACAGAATATGAAAAAGCAAAAATTGCTACGGGATTTTTGATACCCAAGCAATTGAAAGAAAATGGTCTTTCAACGACGGATGCCGTTTTTTCAAAGAACGCGATTCATACCATTATAAAAAAATACACAAGAGAGGCAGGAGTCAGAAATCTGGAACGGGAGATCTCGTCCGTGTTAAGGAAAATAGCCAAAGAGATCGTTCAAACGGATAATCGGAAACTGCATCAAATTTCAACGACCATGCTGTTGAAATACCTTGGGCAACATCGATTTAGAGACGGTGTGCTGGAAAAAGAAGACAGAATCGGGATTGTCACAGGCCTTGCCTGGACCCAGGCCGGGGGTGAACTTCTTACCATAGAAGCAGTTACCATGCCGGGTAAGGGAAATGTGCTGGTCACAGGAAAGCTTGGAGATGTCATGAAAGAGTCTGCCCAGGCAGCGGTCAGTTATGTCAGATCCCGCAGCAAAGAATTGAACATAAAAGAAGATTTTTATAAAAAACTTGATATTCATATTCATGTTCCCGAAGGGGCAATTCCAAAAGACGGCCCTTCAGCAGGGATATCCATGTGTTCAGCAGTGGTCTCTGTTTTGACGGGTAAACCGGTTTCAAGAAAGACTGCCATGACAGGTGAAATTACATTGCGCGGAAGAGTGCTGCCCATCGGTGGGTTAAAGGAAAAATTGCTGGCTGCCCATGCCAATGGTATTACAAAAGTAATTGTTTCAACAGAAAACAAAAAAGATATCAAAGAAATTCCCAAAGCCATTCAAAAGCAATTGGAAATTGTTTATGCTGAGGACATGTCCCAGGTGCTTGAAAATGCCTTGTTGTAATATGAAGTTGGCTGGTGTCCGGCTAAGAAAACCCGCTTATTTTTCAGCAGATACTATTTAGTGCATGAACAAGGTTTTCGTTCAGGCACTATTTAATATATGATATAAATTCGGTCATAGCATCTTTTTCATCTTTTGTGGCAATGGCCCTTCGAATTTCAACCATTTTTGTGTATTCATTCTTATCCATTATAAGATCTTCATTTCGTGTGCCGGATTTGTTGATATTAATGGCCGGCCAGATTCTTTGCTCGGCACATTCCCGGGAAAGAAACAAATCCATGTTTCCCGTTCCCTTGAATTCCTGATAGATAATATCATCCATGCGACTTCCGGTATCCACAAGGATGGTGGCAACAATGGTTAAGGAACCACCATTCTCAAGCTTTCTGGCTGCCCCGAAAATTTTTCTGGGAAATTCCATGGCATTGGCACCAAGACCTCCGGTCAGGGTTTTGCCATGGCTGTCTGTAGATGCGTTAAAAGCTCTTGTCATACGGGTTAAAGAGTCAATGAAAACCACGGAATTTTGCCCTATTTCTGCACACCTGATAGCCGTATGCATGGCCAGGCGAGTCATTCTCATGTGCTGTCCAATCTGCTGATCTGCTGAAGAATACAGGACATGAGCATCTTTTAAGCCCCTTTGAAAATCAGTCACTTCTTCCGGCCTTTCGTCAACCAGGAGAATAAAAACCTTTGCATCTGGATGATTCATCATCACGGAGTTTGCCATGTGCCGCAATATTGTTGTTTTCCCGGATTTGGGCGGCGAAATAATCAGTCCTCTCTGACCCATACCGAGAGGTACAATCATATCCAGAGCTTTCCCTGTAATATCATCTTTATCCTGAGTAAGGTAATACCGCTCAAAAGGGTTGATGCTGGTCTGGTCCTGCAAGAGGGGTGTATTGATAAATTCATCCAGTGAAAGCTTGTTTATCGTCTCAACCCTGATTAAAGCAAGATTTGGATTGTTTGGACCTTTTTGTTCCCCAAAGCCTTCAATAAAACCGCCCTCTTTTAAATTTAATTTTCGTATCAAACTGTTGGAGACGTATGTGTTTTCAGGTTTGGGCTGGAAGTTTTCTTCTATTGTTCTTAAAAATCCAAATCCCTTATCCATAATTTCAAGATATCCTTGTACTGGTTCCATTGTCATACTCCTTGGCTGAAATTCATGACGAATAAAATTAAGAATAAGAGATTGATCGTCATTGATAATTTAAAAAGCTTAAGTCAAATTTTTTATGATTAAAAATCGAATTGCGACTTAAGTATAGTTTACCCTATAGCATATTTTAATATAAGCTTGCAAGCATGGTCTGGCCAATTAATTTTGAACCATGTAAAATAATAACAATGCCCATATTTATATGATGGTTTTTGCTTGACATGTTTTTTATTTATTGATATACATCGTCTTGTTTTTCGGGCGATTAACTCAGCTGGTAGAGTGCAACCCTTACAAGGTTGAAGTCGCAGGTTCAAGCCCTGCATCGCCCACC
>JAOZRF010000263.1 GCA_029940245.1 Desulfobacula sp. | reverse complement strand
CTGATCTTGGCCTTGGGCAGGTATTGTTTGGCAATGGTTTCGCCCGTGGAACCTAAAAGAACTCCAACAGTAACATCGGGTTTATTCACATCTTCAAGGGTCTGATAGCCAGCGCCAGTCTTAGTAAAAACACAGGTCTGAACATACATCCAGGGATCTGCAAAGGAAATTTTAAGGGCTCGTTTAAGAGTCGGGGTCATATCCGCTGCCAGGATGTCGGCTTTTCCGGATAAAAGGGCAGGAATCAGGCCATCCCAGTCAAAATCAAGAATTTTAATCTTGACACCCATGCTATCCGCCATTCCTTTGGTGAAATCAACCATGGAGCCTGTATGGACTCCGTTCTTGTCAACAAAGGCATAGGGTGCGGCACCAGATTGTACTGCCACACGCAGTTCTCCTCGTTTCACAATTTCTGTCAGGGTTCCGGCAAAACTTATACCGGTTAAGAACACTGTCACCATAATTGCAAGTACAATTGAGACTAATTTTTTTTGAATCATGTTTTCTCCTTTGTTATAGGTTAGTGTTATTTGTTCAATGGTAAAAACTGCAATCTTCTTATGTTACTTTTTTTAGTCTGCGAGTTTTTCCATTTTTTCGGTTATGATAATTCCCCTTTTTTTCAGACGTTCCATAAAGGGTGCCACTGGGATATGGGTGATGGGGGACAATACTCCTTTTCCTTTTATTTCGCCGTTAACAATCATTTTTGCAACGATACAGGCTGTATAGGCAACTCCCTTGCTCATGGCCATGATCCCTGTTTCAAGATCCCGCTCAATAAGCAGGCTTGCAGTAAATCGCATTTTTTTATTGTCTTTTTTACCTTCAAAAATATTGATCATGGCGACAAGATCTTTTTCATCATCCTGATAGGCCAGCTTGGGTTCTAAATGTTTTTCCATGAAATCCATTGGTGATACCTTGCCATCAAGACCTTGAACCGGATCTTCACTCAAAAAACCCAGTTCTTTGAGAGGACGCCAGAAAGCACTCCACCCGGGCCATCGGAGAGAATACCTGCCTGTATTAACAATTGTCCTGGTCAGACCCATGCGATCTGTGAAAAAAACGGCATCTCCGTTGGGAATAGCCTCCAGGGTACCAAGATCAGGAAAGTTGATCGCATGGACAAAGGATTCATCATGTTGCCGGGCACCGGGGATCTCGATGATCTGCCGATCTTTTATAATCCTTCCGTCCCTTATGGTGGAACTTAAAACTCCCCGCCAGATCCAGGACAATTTATAGTTCAAGGGATTGGTACAGGCCTTTTTTTCTGGAAAGCCACCGCAATAGGAATTGATCAAAGACAGGCTGTCAAATCGGCTTCTTGCATCTGCGTAAATCACAAGATCTATTCCAGGGTCCAGACCACACTCGGGCATAATGGTGATTCCGGCTTCTTTTGCCTTTTTATCCAAATCCTGGGTGTCATACATATAATTGGTATTCACCACATGAATTTTTGCTTCCAGTGCTGCCTCATTGACATGGGTCTTAAATTCTTTTGGCAGAAGATCAATGACCACATCGACTTTTTTGTAGAGCATCAACAATTCTGATTTATTTTGAGCATCAATTTTTGCAGTGGTAATTTTTTTCATATCTGTAAAGCTTTTAATCTTTGACAATTCATCAAAGCAGATATCTGCGCAGATAATTTCAGAAACATCTGCATCAGATGCCAGATCGTACAAGGCGGTTCTTCCCTGAACGCCACACCCCCCAAGAACAAGAATTTTCATGAACTTCCTCTTTTTAAAATTTTATTGTGCACAATGTAGAAAAATTATTATATATCATATGTATTTATTGATAACTTAGTATTTTTTTGTCAAGCATTTTCTATATCTATACTATTTGGACGTAGAAAGGAATCAAATAAATAAATAAATGCGTATAGCAACTCAGGATTCTATAATTTAAAAAACTATGGTATATATCGTGCACTATTAAATCTGAAAAAATTAAATAATAAATTAAGGACCATAAATGTCAAATAAAAATTTCCATATTCGACTGTTGCCACATGGCAGGCAGATCAAAGCAAAACCCGGAAGAAGTCTAATGGAAGCACTCATGGATCAGAGCATTTTTTTAAGATCTGATTGCGGCGGCAAAGGAGTCTGTAAAAAATGTCAGGTCAAAATTATTCCGAAAAAGGGTGTCCCTGAGTTTAAAGAAGCCTGTAATTTTATAGTCTCAGAAGATATTTCCATTGAGATACCAGAAGTCTCCATGCTGTCATCCCATATTATCAGCAAAGCTCCGGCATCTCTTCCTGCAGTATTCAGGGACAGATTTATTGATGTTGATGAAGAGGATTGCTATGGCATCGCAACTGACCTTGGCACCACAACCATTGCCATTTATCTTTGCAATATTGCCAAGGGTAAGGTGCTTTCTTCATTGGCCGTAAAAAATCCCCAGGGCCTTTATGGAGATGATGTCATGAGTCGTATCGGGGCCATTGGCCAGGATGAGAAAAACCTTGGATATTTGCAACAATTAGTTGTCAGGGCTATAGAGTGGGGGATCAAAGAACTTTTAGCCGCTCTTGATTTTAAAGAGGAGATGATTTCTCAAATGGTGACTGTTGGAAATCCAACCATGATCCATATATTGGCTGGTGTGGATCCAAAATCCATTGGAGTGTCCCCTTATCAGCCCGCGTTTTGTGAAGCAAGAAATATTCGTTCAAATGATTTAGGATTTAAAATAAATGATTTTTCAATTCAACTATTGCCCCAGGTATCAGGTTTTATTGGAGGAGATATCCTTGGCGCAGCCCTGGCCGTTGATCTTGAAAATCAGCCTGAAGGAACCCTTCTTGTGGATCTGGGAACTAATGGAGAATTGATGCTGAAGGGGAAAAACAAATTTTTTGCAACTTCATGTGCAACCGGCCCTGCCTTTGAAGGCGCATCCCTTTCCTGTGGGATGCAGGCAATCCCCGGTGCTGTTAATAAGGTTCAAATAAAAGATCCTGACGACTTACCCGAATACACATTTATCAACCCTTTAAACTCTTCCAGACTGAAACCATCAGGAATATGTGGAACCGGTGTTATCAGTGCAGTGGCCCAATTCTGCCAAAGGTCAATTATATCGCCTGACGGTGCGTTTAGCAAAGAACTTTCAAAAGAGAAACAATATATTCTTGTACCCAAAAATTTTTCTGCAAATAATTCTGCCGTCTTCATCAGCCAGAAGGATATCCGTTCTGTCCAGCTTGGCAAGGCAGCATTGATCACCGGCATTGAATTTCTTCTAAAAGAAGCAGGAATAAAAAAGGCTGAAAAAATTATCATTGCAGGGGCCTTTGGAACATTCCTTGATAAAAAAGATATGATGACTTTAGGAATGATCCCGGCCATGGATTTTATAAAAATTAAAGTCGCAGGTAACTCAGCCGGAGCCGGTGCGATTATGGTTCTATGTGATAAACTCTTTCTTAAAAAAGCCATACAGATGGCAAGTAAGATTACCATTGTGGATCTTGCCTGCAATCAGGATTTTCAGGATGTTTTTATTCAAGAACTTAATTTTCCTTCAAGTGATTACCGTCCACTTATTCTCGAGACAAATCAGGTCACATTGTCAAAAACTTGAAATTATTTTTTTGATGGTAAATTTTGAACAATTTTTTTTTAAAAAAGCGCTATACATATAAAAATACAGTTTAAAGGAGATAATTATGGCTCTGGTTCAAATCGAAAATGTTTCAAAAATATATCAGACAGGTGAAATTGAGATCGCGGCCTTAAACGATATTAACCTGTCCATAGAAAAATCAGCATTTGTTTCTTTTGTAGGGCCTTCAGGAAGTGGAAAGACCACCATGTTAAATATGATAGGCTGTCTTGATAAGCCATCTTCCGGAAAGATTCTGGTTGACGGCAAACAGGTTGATAGTTTTAACCGGCAAAAAAGAGCTGCCTTCCGGGGAGACGTTATCGGGTTTATTTTCCAGTCCTTTAATCTTTTTCCCGTATTGACAGCTTACGAAAACATAGAATACCCCCTTGTCATGGTTAAGAACGAGCCTGCTGCTAAAAGAAAAGAAATGATTCTCAATGTTCTTGATTCCGTGGGTATGCTGAATCAAAAGGATAAATTTCCCGATCAATTGTCTGGAGGTCAAAAACAAAGGATAGCTGTGGCAAGAGCTCTTGTCACCCAACCCAAACTTGTCATGGCGGATGAACCCACTGCAAATCTTGACAAGACATCTTCTATTAATGTGATCCGCCTGATGCATGAGATGAAAGACAAGTTTGGCACCACCTTTATATTTTCCACCCATGATCCGAGAATTATGGAAGAGGCAGAAATTACATACACACTTGATGACGGGAAACTTTCATAAACCCGCAAAAAGTTAAAAGGAGTTAAAAAAATGATACGGATATTTAAAATTGCCCTGCGCAATCTTTTGAGATACAAAAGAAGAACCCTGTTAACCTCTATCTTAATTACCTTTGGTATTGTGCTTGTAATCCTGTTTTCAGGGTTAGTAGGTTCCTTTAAAACCATGATGATAGGACAAATCACAGATTCAAATCTTGCACAAATGCAGATCCATAAGAAAGGATATGTTTCTTCCATTGATACCATGCCGCTAAATTTGACTTTGAATACAAAGCAATACAAAAAAATTGAAGAATA
>JAOZRF010000563.1 GCA_029940245.1 Desulfobacula sp. | reverse complement strand
TAATAAATCTATATCAAAAATGCAATAATGCAAGCCTGACCCCACTCAAATCTCTTAAGTCTTACTTTGATTTTTGATGACAATTAATGGTAAACAGTATTTGAATTAAAACAGGCTATTTTAAAAAAAATAGTTGACTCTATCGGGATGAAGCTAAGGAAATGGAGAAAATAAAGAGATATTCAGACTATAATACTTATTTAAGACAATTGTTTGGTCAAAGGGTTCAGAAAATTTCAATTGATGCAGGACTGTCGTGTCCCAACAGGGATGGACTTTTTTCCAGGAAAGGGTGTATTTATTGTAATGCAAAGGGGTCTGGGTCAGGCATGTCTGCAAAAGGGTTTTCCATAAAGGAGCAGATTGAAAAAGGTAAAATCGGTGCGATGAAAAAGTATAAGGCCAAAAAATTTATGGCTTATTTTCAATCCTATACCAATACCTACACCACCTGTGACCGGATGCAGCAGATGTTTGATGACGCCTTTGCCTGCCAAGGTGTGGTGGGAATGGCCATTGGAACACGGCCGGACTGTATTGATGATCAAAAGCTTGACCTCATCGCCTCATATACAAAAAAATATCTGGTATGGCTTGAATATGGCCTTCAGTCTGGACATGATGCAACCTTGAAAACAATTAACCGGGGCCACAGTGTTGAAGATTTTTTTACGGCCCTGGATTTGACCTCCGGCAGAGGGATCAATATTTGTGCCCATGTTATCCTGGGGCTTCCCGGCGAAGACAGGAACATGATGCTTGAAACGGCAAAAATGCTGGCAGACAGCAAGATTAACGGGGTAAAAATTCATCTTCTCTATGTTGTCAAGGGGACCATTCTGGATAGAATGTGGCAAAAAGGTGAGTATTCTCCCATGGACCAGGAGGCTTATGTGAATATGGTTTGCGATTTTTTAGAGCTTTTGCCCAAAAGAATTATTATCCAGCGGATTACCGGGGACCCCCATCCGGATGAACTGCGGGCTCCCCTGTGGGCAGGCCGATACAGGGAAACTTTTAACATGATTCAAACCACCCTTGAAGCCAGAGACAGCTTTCAGGGTAAAAAGTATAAAACAAGTTGTAAATCTATTTGTTGAGTAAATTTTACATTGATATTTATTTATATATATTATAATTATAATTTCATTATGAAAGAGATACGATTCACATGGAATAAAACTAAGGCGAAAGCTAATTTATTAAAGCACAAAATCTCTTTTAATGAAGCCACTTCAGTATTAAGTAAAGAGCAGAAACAATACGGAGGATATATATTATGAGAAAAGAATATGATTTTAGCAATTCAATAAAGAATCC
>JAOZRF010000262.1 GCA_029940245.1 Desulfobacula sp. | reverse complement strand
CTTTAGGCTGTTCCCATAATAAATGTACCTTTTGCGGTACATTCAGGGGAAAGCGCTTTAATATAAAAAAAGATGATATTATTTTTAAAGATATAGAATTTGCAAGAAGTCATTGCCAAAGGCAGAACCGGCTGTTTATCTGTGATGGCGATGCCATGATTGTCCCCCAGAACCGGCTTGTAAAAATACTTCAAAGGATCAAAGAGCGGCTGCCCTGGGTGGAACGGGTGGGACTCTACGCCAACACCAAAAGTATTGCCATGAAGACGGATGAACAGCTCAAAGAATTGCACGACCTGGGCGTAAAGCTTGCTTATATGGGCCTTGAATCAGGGGATGATCAGATTTTGAAGCAGATTAAAAAAGGTGCTGATGCCGAAAAAATGATCAAAATGGGAAAAAGGGTTAAACAAGCCGGCATTCAGTTATCTATCACCGTGCTGAATGGTCTGGGCGGCAGGAAGAATTCTGTACGACATGCCATGGAAACCGGAAGGGTCTTATCAGCCATTGATCCGGATTTTGTGGGAGCTTTAACCCTGATGCTGGTACCGGGTACAGAACTCTATGACCAGCACAAAAAAGGGGATTTTGAGCTCATGAATCCTGAAGAAATGCT
The DNA here is from genome assembly GCA_029940245.1 of Desulfobacula sp. Taxonomy (GTDB): domain Bacteria; phylum Desulfobacterota; class Desulfobacteria; order Desulfobacterales; family Desulfobacteraceae; genus Desulfobacula. The sequence continues at coordinate 4,097 of JAOZRF010000262.1, read as the reverse complement.
TGAAGAACTGGGATTGATGATTTCATCAACCCACCTTTCCAATGGGCTTTTCCATGCAAACCATGCTTCAAACTATCTTCCGATTCGGGCAAAATTGCCTGAAGAAAAAGAAAAAACACTTGAACTGATATCCAAGGCACTCAAAGGCAATGCAAAACTAAAGCCGGAATATATGAGAGCCTTGTAACCTAAATTGAATAACACAGGAGAATCAAACAATGGGCCAAGACCAGACAAACGTTGATCAATTAACCATAAACACCATCAGAACCCTTTGTATGGATGCCGTTCAAAAAGCCAACTCAGGACATCCTGGTGCGCCAATGGGCTTAGCACCTGCAGCATATATTTTGTTCAAACGCTTTTTAAAACACAACCCTGAAAACCCTGCATGGATTGACAGAGACCGGTTTGTTCTTTCCGGCGGTCATTCATCCAGCCTGCTTTACAGTCTTCTTTATCTTTTTGGATATGGTCTGGAACTTGATGATTTAAAAAATTTCAGGCAATGGGGCTCAAGGACACCGGGACATCCTGAATACGGGTATACCCCGGGTGTTGAAACCACCACAGGGCCTCTGGGGCAGGGCATTGCAAATGCTGTCGGTATGGCCATGGCAGAACGTCATCTCGCGGCAAGATTCAATAAGGGAAACAAACAACTCATCGACCATCATACCTATGTGATGTGCGGTGATGGTGACCTTATGGAAGGGGTTTCCCTTGAGACGATTTCCCTTGCAGGACATCTTGGACTCGGCAAATTGATCTGCCTTTACGATGATAATTCCATTACCATTGAAGGCAAAACCAATATTGCTTTTACAGAAAATGTGCGAGCAAAATTTGAAAGCCAGAACTGGCATGTAGTCACAGTTCAAGACGGCAATGATCTGGAAGAAATCCAAAAAGCAATTCAGGCAGGCAAAGATGCTGTTACAAGACCCACCCTTGTTCAGATAAAAACTCATATTGCTTATGGCAGCCCCGGTAAACAGGATACTTCCGATGCCCATGGCGCACCTCTTGGTGCTGAAGAGATCAGGCTGACCAAAAAGTTTTATGGCGTGCCGGATGATAAAGATTTTTTTGTACCGGAAAAGGTCCTGGAAAACTGCGGGAAAGCCCTGACTTATGGCAAAGGGTTTGAACAAGAATGGCTGAATATTTTTAATGCTTATAAAACTGAATACCCGGAACTTACTGCAAGTTTTGTAGATGCCATCAGCGGTTTTCTGACCCAGGGCTGGGATGCCGGGATACCGCTTTTTAATCCTGAAGACGGACCCGTTGCCACAAGGTCTGCCTCGGGCCGGGTATTGAATGCCATTGCAGACAATCTGCCGGCATTAATGGGGGGATCTGCTGATCTTGCACCGTCAAATAAAACCCATATCAATAATTCAACGGACTTTCAAAAAAATGCCTATGATGGACGAAACATCAGGTTTGGTATTCGTGAACATGCCATGGGTGCCATCATGTCAGGAATGTATCTTCATTCCGGTATCCGGCCCTATGGCGGGACCTTTCTTGTATTTGCCGACTATATGCGACCGGCCATCCGCATGGCCACTTTGATGAAACTTCCCCTGATTTATGTATTTACCCATGACAGCGTGGCAGTGGGAGAAGACGGGCCCACCCATCAGCCAGTTGAACAACTGGCATCATTGAGGGCAATCCCAGGGCTTAACGTTGTAAGGCCGGCTGATGCCAATGAAACCGCTCTTGCCTGGAAACAGGCGTTAAAAACAGTTGATTCACCAACGGCCTTGATATTAAGCCGCCAAAAACTGCCAACCCTGGATGTATCCCAGCGGGATGGTGAGTTTAATTATGGGGCGTATGTGGTAAAAAAACAGATGGATCCAGACATGATTCTCATTGGCACAGGCTCTGAAGTTCATATCTGTGTTGAAGCTGCAGGGATTCTTAAAAAAGATCACAACATAAAAGCCACTGTGGTATCCATGCCTTCCTGGGAATTGTTTGAAAAAGCCCCTGCACCCTACAGGGAAAGAATTCTGCCGGCCGGTATGAAAAAAAGAATGGCCGTCGAGGCAGGCATTTCCATGGGTTGGGAAAAATACACAGGTACTGATGGTAAAATTATAGGGATTGATCGATTCGGTGCATCCGCTCCTGGCGGAAGAGTACTCAAAGAATATGGATTTTCCCCGGAAAATATTGTTAAGAATGCCATTGATCTTTTAAAATAGTGACTGAACGAAAATCTTATTCAGGCACGGTTTTAAGTTTCAGGCTAAAAATAAGAAACAATCTCGGATAGTTGCAAATCTCTAACCAATATAATTCCCTTTTTTAAGTTACGGGCATGGGCCAGGGAATGTAAAAAGGAGGTCGGCCATGCAGATCAACGTCAAAACAAAGGCAAGAACCCAGATGATCGATATTACGTCTCAGGTTCAAAGTGTCGTAAAAGACTCTGGAATTAAAAACGGCCTTGTACATGTATTTTCCATGCATACCACAGCCGCTGTCACCATTAATGAGAATGCCGATCCTGCTGTTGAAACAGATATTTTAAACACCATTAACAAGGTGATTCCATGGGATGACCATTTCAAACATATAGAAGGCAATTCTGCTGCACATATAAAAGTCAGCCTGTTCGGGCCTTCAGAAATCATTCCTTTGGAAAACGGCTCCCTTGTTCTGGGTACCTGGCAGGGTGTTTATTTTTGTGAATTTGATGGACCGAGAAACCGGCGTGTGAATATTAAAATTCTTTCAGATTGATCATCAGATATCTTATAGGGTTTAATTCAAATCGTCTTTGGGATTTTTAGCGAGGGGAATTCTGAATACGGGAACACCTTCTTTGGCAAGGATTTTATCCTCTTCTTTTGTTGTTGTTCCTTTAATATTTCTGTACTCTTCTGCTCCATAATGCATTTTCAAGGCCTTCTTTGTGAAATTTGTGCCCACATCTTCAAAATTTTTTTCAACGTATTCAGTTACTTTTTCACTTAATTCAACCATGGCTTCCTGTCTTGCCTGCATGGCGTTATGGCTTGTATTGCGGGAAGATTTTTTAATGGCAATCAAGTGTTGTTTCTGCACTACAGATGTAGTTTCGCAGACAGGACATGTTAAAATGCCCTGATCCTGTTGTTTTTCAAGGTCATTTTTATCTTCGAACCACCCTTCAAAGGTATGGCCATTTATGCATTCAAGATCAAATACTATCATTTTAAATAATTCTGTCTACACCAGTGGCGATGTTAAAACAGTAGTCTCCCATTTTTTCATATTTTGTAATAAGAGCAATAAAGAAGACGCCGATATCAACCTGGCATTCTCCTTGTCTTAATCTTTCTATATGCTGGAATCTCATCTCTTCACGCATCTGGTCAATCATATCTTCATAGGCCAGAGCTTTTTGGTAAAAACCTTCTTCTTTATTGTGAAGTTGTTCAATAATCAAATTTAAAAACTGGTTGACCTGGTCTGATATCAGGAAAAGGTCATTTTTTGCAGTTTCAGTGAATACAAAATTATTATCATATATTTTTTCAAGTATTTTAGACACATTCTCCATGGCATCACCCAATCTTTCTATATTATTGGCAATGCGCATCAATTCAGATATCTCTTTGGCCTCGGGTTCGTTTACCTCTCCTTGATAAATAGTTGTCAAATACCGGATAATGATTTTCTGGCAATCATCCAGATGTTCTTCTATGGCATCTCTTTCTCCCAGGATGTCATCGTCCCTTATGGCAAGGCATGTTGATACTTTTTTTATATTAATATGGGTAAATTCCATGTTCTTTATGATTTCACCCTTAACCTTGGCAAGTGCACCTATGGGAGAGTCAATAAGCCCTGAATCAAATTCAGGCAGTTTGTATCTTTCCTTTGATTTTGAAGGTTTAGAGGATACTAAAATTGTCAATTTAACAAGGGTGGGAAGAAAGATCAGGAACACCATCGCATTAATAACATTAAAAAGCGTATGTCCATTGGCAATATACCTTGCAACATTGACAGATTCGCCATTTACGGTATGGGTAACGGCACCGGCACCTAATTTTAACGTAATGACCTCTACAATATCAACAAACCATGGA
>JAOZRF010000261.1 GCA_029940245.1 Desulfobacula sp. | reverse complement strand
TGAAATATAAAACTATCTTAATAATTGCTTTTTTATACATCTTTTTAATTCCAGAATATATTTTTGCAAGTCATATCAGTATGGTTATCAACACTACCGTTAGTTTTGAGAAAAAAGGATATATTTCTGTTAAATTAAAGGTGAGTAACCAGGGAGATGAAGATTCTCTTGTTGTTTTCCCAATGCTTAAACTGGGAAATAAATTTATTCAATTAAAAGAAGTACCTTATATAGCTATTAGTGGTTCCAACCTTTGGACCCATGATTTTGCGATTGACAAAACAGGCCTTGACAAACCAGGTTGTTATCCATTATTTGTTCTGATCACTTATCATGATGCCAATATGTATCCCTTTTCCGCAAATCAAATTACAAAAGTTTATTATCAGGATGTCAATCCAAAAAAACTGTTAGATGTAAATTTGTATGCTTCTGAAATAAAATCTACCGGCCATGTGGATTTTAAAATTAAAAATAATGCTGCCAATAGTGTATCAGGGTCATATCAATTTTTTCTTCCAAAGGAATTAACTGCTAAAGAAAATCAACAACCATTTTCTCTTAATCCAAAAGAAGAAAAAATATTTAATTTAAATATTAAAAATGAAACTGCACTTATTGGCAGTAGTTACAATATTTATGGTATCGCTGAAATCACTGATGATGAAAATCATTATACATTTATCAGCTCAAATATTACAAATATCCTCAATAGCTCCAATAAAATACACATAAATAAAACTTTCATAGGGGGAATCATTTTTATTTTATTTATTTTTTTAATGACGATTATAGGGGAGTTATATCGAATGGGAAAACAAAATGCCATTAAATGAAATGACAAAAATTCAATGGAAAGAAGCAAGTCAATCATGTGATAAAACTTCGATTTATCAAGACCCCAGATGGTTGGATTTGGTTGAGACTGTTTATCCCGGGATTAAAATTAAACGTCTCATGCATAAAGATGAAAATAATGATGTGATGTGGTTGTTGCCACTCATGGAAATAAAACCCCTTGGGAAAATAAAACCCATGCTTATATCTTTGCCTTTTGGAAGCTATGGTGGTTTTTTAATTCCCAAATCTAAAAAAAAAGAAATAGAAGATAAAGATCTGTTACCACTGAATCAATATTTTGAAAACAGTCATTCATTTGCTTTGGAAATAAGGGAATTAACATTACCCGGACATAGGATGATTCAAAATACGCAATTTCAAAGATTTGAAGTTAATTTTCCTGCAAGCATTGATATTTTGTGGGAAAAAATTATATCCGGGAATGCCCGTACCTGTGTTAGAAAAGCAAATAAACTGGGAATTCAAATTATATTTGACCATGATGATGCATTAACACATTTTCAATCTCTATATGAAATAAATGCATCTTATCATGGAACACCGATTCATCATGTCAAATGGTATTTTAAATTGGTTGAATTTTTTAAGGATGAAACAGAAATTATCCTGGCTAAATATGAAGGCAATATTATTGCAGCTATTTTAATTTTACATTATCAGGGGAAATCAATCCTCCATACTGCGGTCAGCAATCCTGTTTTTAAGAAAATTCCGGCAACAGACAGGCTGTTATGGGCTGCTTTTGAACGTATCATGGATAAAAAAACAAGCGTTTGTTTTGACTTTGGAAGGACCCGGCAAGATAAAGGGAAACAATTTTTTAAACGAAAATGGGGAGCAATTGCATATCCCATATATTATTCATACTTCATCAAACCGGGATATAAAATCCCTGAAATATTACCTGACAATCCAAAATTTGGACAGGCTATCAGTATTTATCGTCGTATTCCTATGTCACTTAAACGATTTATCGGGCCATTTTTAAGAATTCGGATTCCAACATAAAATATTGAACAGGCATCCTTAATGGCAAATGCACAAAATGAAAATAAACAAGCAGTAAACTGGAAACCTGTTATCAAATTCATCATAAAAATTTTGATTTCAGGTTTCGCGCTCTGGTGGGTATATTATTGCTTACAGGATATTGACTGGCAAGCTTCGTTAAAATCCATCTCTTCAATCTCTTTAACGAAATTATCCCTTTGTTTTATATGCACCATATTGCTGTATTTAAGCCGGATATTACGTTTGCGTTATTGGTTATCCCAATTATCCAATAACTGTCTATCATTAAAAGAATTGACAGAACTGTATTTAAAGAGTGTTGCATTAGGTTCCATTACACCAGGCCGTATCGGTGATTTTTCAAGAATCGCTTTACTTGAGAAAACAGGTTTAACCATTAAGGTTCGCAGCAAAATAATCCTTTTTGATAAATTAATAGATTCCATTTATATTTTGCTTGGAATCTGTCTGACTTCAGCTATTGTAGGAGAAAAGTTAGGAATTCCGGTTTATAGTTTATTCTGGTTTGGAGCAGGAAGTCTAATCATTAGTTTGATCATCATGTTTTGGTTAAGTTCAATCTGGTTTAAAGCCGTTTTTAAAGTTAAAAATCTTTTATTGGGATATTGTCTGACACTGATTGGATTTATTTTATATGTATTAAGCAATTCTTTTCTTTTTTGGTCAATCGGCATTGATCTGACTTTTCTTGACGTCATGGCGATTGTATTAAGTGTCGGCGTAATAGCAAGCCTTCCAATCAGTATTGGAGGAATTGGAATCAGGGAAGGTTCCTTGATGTCTTTTCTTAAAACATGGCATGTTAATGCACTTATTATCCCCCATGTCTTATTGCTTGAATTTGTTTTAAATATTATGTTTCCTATTATATTATATTTTTTCTGGGTAATGATGCATCACCTGGCATCTTTTTTTAATTCAACAATAATTAAAAAAGACCATCCTGGAAAAGCTAAAAACTTATTTAAGAATCGATGGAGCAAGACTACTTTTGAAGGGAAAAAATAAGTTAAAACTGTGGAAATTGGATAAGTTGGAAATAATCCCTTTTTTTTAGTTACAATAAAACCATATTTTTTAAACAGTTTAATGTATTCGTTAATTGGTCTATCGCCCGGATGTCGTTCAATCTCACTAGTTCTTAATAGTTTTCCTAAAAATAAGAATGTGATTCTTGATGCAAAATGAGCTAAATTAGGAATTGTAAGAAGAGCCCGACCATTTTTATTTAGAACTCTATAAATTTCTTTTACAGCTAGTTCTTGTTGTTCAAAACTTAAATGTTCAATAACATCAAGAGCAGTAATAATATCATATGAAGAATTTTTGAAATCTAATTTAGTAATATCACCTTTTATGACATAATTTGAAGCGTAATTATAATCAACACCGACCATGTCAAAGCCTTTATTTTTAAATTCTTCAACAAGTACGCCTTCACCACATGCAAGGTCAACAATCTTTTTCGTTTTAGAAATATTTGAAAGATATTTTTTTACAAAACGCATCTTTTCAACATATATTGGATAGAACTTCCAATTCTTATCTAATCTTTTATGATAATCCCCTTTTTTCGCATATTCACCTGTTCTATTTTTATCCATTTCACTCATTTTAGATAATTTCCCTGTTAATCCAATGTGGTCTGCTGGGTTGCATTCACCCAGAACCCTTCACCAGGGTTAATATTTTCAAGCACGGTAAAGCCCTTGCTTTCTGAATATTCAGCACCGCCGTCATCTTCACCCGGCAAGTATACAGCCCATTTCCCATTAACCCATTTCCATATTGAAATTATCTGATCCTGGTTATTGGTGATCAGTTCAGAGACGGGTTTTACCTGATTGACTTTGAGTCCTGTGAGGTTCCAACCTTTTATCAGCAGGCAGGAAGCATCAGCAGGCGGTATGCCATAATAAGTTAAGGCCTGTGAAATGACTGAATTTATCCAGAATCCTTCCCCACAATGGATCTCCATCATTTTTGAAAAACCTTTGGAACTGGCATACGCCTCCCCATCATCAACGTCTCCAGGTAAATAAACAGCCCAATTGCCGTTGACCCACTTCCAGACAGAGATCACATTGTCCTCAATCCCTGCCAAAATTTTTTTAATGGATGGTTCTGAGGGATCGAGATAGAGAGATAACAGGTTCCAACCTTCAGTAGCCTGGCATGATGCTTTGTCCGGAAAAATTACTTGAGTCGGTGCATAGAAATATCGTGTTCGGGTGCCATCGCTGATTTTTGCATATATATAGGCTGTTGTTTCAATAAATGTTGCACCCGTGGCATCGTGTTGGATAGGATCGCCTATTGAGGCCAGATCGTTAGTGTTGTATGGATTTTGATCAGCATCCAGATGCAGTGTGACTGTGCTGCCGGTGTCATGATCAATGGCCACGTAGCCTAAATCGAGTATCGTACCGACAGCGACCGTTTGACTACCATGACCAAGGGCCGTGCCATCTTTGCTGACTTGCAGGTCTGCGATGTTGGGCCACACCGCCCCATTCCAGGTTAACGCCTGACGTGATCCCGTCCCTCCAAACAATGTGTCTGCATGGAGTCCCTCATTTTTTCGGGCAACAGTTCCCTTGATCCGGCTGAAACAGAAACCCGTCTGATCACCGCCGGCTTCTTCGCCCGTGAACCATGCTTCCCTCTCCGTTGCATCCATGGACGTCTCCCCGTTGTTTACGGGATTGTTCAGATCAACCGTGCCTTGATACATCAGATAAATATTGCGATGATTTGGATATGGCGAATCATTGTCATGGTAGCCGCTGGCCATAGTTCCCCAGGTGCGGTTATAGGCGCCTGAAATAGCTTCACCT
>JAOZRF010000260.1 GCA_029940245.1 Desulfobacula sp. | reverse complement strand
TCGCACAATTTAAAATTGACAATACCCGCTTTCATCCAGATACACTCGTTTTCAACAACTTGAAACCCTTTGACGATATTTTTCTGTTTTTGGGATCTCATTTTACACCTCCTTTGTATTTTATGGATAAATGTGTTTAATTATTGATATTGCAAATTCGGTACCACCGAAAAAAAACGGGATATCTAAAATCTATCCAACTGAAATTAAAGGATTATATTGCATCCGGATATGAAAAAATTTCAAACAACCATGCGCGGTTGACATACAAGTGTACCTTTTTACTACACGACTGCCCGCTACTTTTGAAGATATAAATTCAGATGGGCCATGGATAGGCTGTCCTGGCAAATGTTGCCAAAAGTTACAGACGTGTGATGATTTTTTACACAGAACGGAAAAGCGTTTTGTCACATAGTCCCGCGGTAGCCCTGCTCTATCTTGCAGCCGGATTTGTTTCATTGATCCACCGCTGGCCTGTTGTGAATCGGGATTCGGATGTTATGGGCATCATTGTAAATCTTTATTGGAGTAGAAAAGCTTCACCCTTTGTGAGGATTTCATCTTTGTCTTTTGGACATGCAGGGCTGGTCAGAAGTTCTATGGTTTTGTCCTTTAAAATTTTTTCAGCCGATGGTTCCCCCTGTTTTTTCCATTTATCCAGGGTTAAAAACGGCCATATTTTACTTGAAAACTGGGAATTCCTGAAATATTTGCCGGTCAGTTCTGATAAAAGAAAATTCCCCCCCGGTCCGACGGTTGAGATGTCTGAAAATCCAATCGCTTCATCGTCTATTGAAAATCCGGAAGCAAACAGTCTTGACTGGTGAATCACGTCATTTGCATAGACCACAAGCTCGGGAGAAAAAACAAGGGAATCAAAACTGCCGCCCACAAAAGGAATCATGCCTGCCTTGCCCAGACAGCTTGTGAAATGATTGATACACAAGGTGGTACTGGCGAGAAGATCCGCTCCCCAGCCGTTTCCACTGCCGGAAGTCCCGCAGTGGGGGATTTTGTAGGATGTCATCATTTCGGCACAAGCCAGATTCAACAGCAATGTCCCAGGAGAATAAAAACTGCCGGCATTCTTCATGTCAAAGGCAGCAGGAAGACTTCCTAAGATGATGGGAGCGCCTTGTTTTACAATCTGGCTGTATGTAAGTCCTGCCAGCAGTTCAGCCGTGAGCAGGACCAGTGTACCGGCCGGTGTGATGGGACAGGTGGCGCCGGACATGCCGTAATTGGAAAAAATAAGGGGCAATCCTCTGTTAATCGTGGCATCCATTTTCATGGTGGTTTCAGAATTTAAAGTCAGCGGGGTAATCGGATTTACATAGGGGAGAATAAAAGGCCGGGGTGATAGTTCCCCATGCAGGTGTTCGCAAAGATCCAGCGCCGGCTTAAAGGAATTCCAGTCGGAAATAAGTATCACCAGGGGTTTTGTGGTGCTGGCCATCATTTCCAGAACCCCATGGAGATCAGCCGTTTCCGGGGGAAGATCCTGGATTATACCCGGCGTTGAAATAAAATCAAAGGCATCAAGGTTATGGCCCAGATTTGTTGCAGCAGCCATGTGATGTCGAAAAAAAGGCTGGATCGTGTCGTTGAACGGGTCCTGATAATGGAGGTTGGTGACACCGATTCCAAAAACCGTATTTTGGGTTCCATTCCCGGTCAGTGTGAAACATGGGCTGCCCAGGCGATCATAAATTTTTATTTCAGAAGGCGCTGCGTTTATGGCCCACTGGACAAGATCTTTGGGAATCCGTATGCGATTATCTTTCCGAAACTTTCCTGTCGCTTTTTCGAACCGAGCCTTAGCGTCCTGATTATCAACCACTATCCCGGTCTGCTCAAGGATCAAAAGGGCATCCTGATGCACCTTTTTTATCTGTTCTTGGGTCATGACCCTTATTTCTGGTTTTAGATCAAACAAAAGCTTTTCCTTTTTAATTATGACTATATCGGTGACTAAAGGATATGAGCCAGAAACTGCCTGGTACGAGGTTCTTCCGGATTATTGAAAATTTTTTCCGGTGTCCCTTCTTCGATCCAGTTTCCCCCGTCCATGATCAGGACACGATCTGCCACATCCCGTGCAAAATGCATCTCATGGGTCACTGCAATAATGGTCATGCCTTCTCTGGCCAGTCGTTCCATCACATCCACCACCTCACCCACAAGTTCAGGGTCCAGAGCAGAGGTGGGCTCGTCAAACAGCATGACCTTGGGTTTCATGGCAAGACTTCTGGCAATGGCCACCCGCTGCTGTTGACCGCCCGAGAGACGGGACGGGTGCTCGTCACGTTTATCCGTTAATCCAACCCAGTCAAGAAGTTCTTCTGCATAAAGCACAGCCTGTTTTTTTGTTTGACCCAGCACGGTTATCGGTCCTTCAATAATATTTTCCAGTGCAGTCATATGGGGAAATAGATTAAAAGATTGAAAACACATTCCTGTTTTTTTACGGATATCCAGAATGTGGTTTTCTCGTTTTTTATCATCCTCTCCGGCATGAATGACGGTGCCGTCCACTTCAATGGTTCCGGCCGTGGGTTCTTCAAGAAAATTGATACAGCGCAGCAGCGTACTTTTGCCGGAGCCTGAAGCCCCCAGAATAACCACTGTCTCACCTTTGTTGATTTCAAGATTAATTCCACAAAGGACGTGCAGTTTTCTTCCAAACACCTTGTGTACATTGGTAATTTTTACCATGGGAGTTGAATTTTCCATCATGATATCCTCCTGTCACCCCGGGCCATGTGTCGTTCAATTTTTTCCTGGACAAATTGCAGGATCATACACATGATCCAGTAAATAAATGCCACCATGATCAGCATCTCCAGGGATTGGAAATGCCGTCGTCCCACTTTTATTGCTCTGTAGGAAAGTTCCCACACGCCCATGAGGGATACCAGGGAGGAATCTTTTACCATGGCAATAAACTCATTGGAAACCGGTGGAATAATGACCCGCAGGGCCTGGGGGAAAATAACTCGTTTCATGGTCTGGGTAGCGTTCATACCCAGGGCTTTTGCTGCTTCTGTCTGACCAATTTTAATGGACTGGATACCGGCGCGGACGATTTCCGTCATATAGGCCCCATAACAGACCCCAAGGGCCAGAATACCCGCAGGAACCGCAGGAAGGGTAAGCAACCGCTGAATCCCGGGAATTCCATATGCTTCCAAAGCTTTACCGATCTGGGGCAGGGCCAGATACCACATATAAACCTGGACCAGAAGAGGGGTTCCCCGGATAAGGGACACATAGGATGTGGCCATGCTGTTGAATATCGGGTTTGTGGAAAGTCGACCAAGGGCTCCCACCACGGCAAGAATACAGGCCAGGGATATCGCCAGAAAAGCCACCAGAAAAGTATAGCCGCTGCCGGCAAGAATAAAGGGAAGCCACTTTAACATGAACTTGAAATCAAGTCCCAGAACAATAAGGGATACTACCATCAAAACAATCAAAAACGCAAAAGCAATGATCATCTTTTGCTTATAGTTTGATTTTTTTGTTTCAATTTGATTGAGAATAAGTTCCGCTTCCGGAGGGATTCCGTCGGTCACCGATTGTCTGGTCTTGGGCTTCATTCACAGCTCCTTATGGCTTGTAAAGGGACCTGATACAGGAAAGAAAAGAAGCGGTCTCAAATCGTCCAGACGTCCTGGCGTAAACAAAACCGCTTCCGGCTCTTTATCTTACAACTTGGGAATCAAGTTGGTATGATAGAATTTTTCCGACAACTGGACCAATGTGCCGTCATCATTCATGGATTTTATGACCTCGTTGAGTTTGTCCACAAGCGTCTGGCTGTTGGCCCGGCTTTTATCCAGGGCAAAACTAAGGGGCTCATAATAGGGAGGTTCCCCAAGCATTTTTAGAGGGCAGCCATTGCCGCAGCCGTTACGGATTGCCTCTGCAAGAGTCTGCCGGGAGGTAAAGATGGCATCCAGTCTCAGTCCGTCGCCCAGGGACAAATCTTCTATGTGATTGGCATCCGTGGGATAGGTTTTAAGCTTGCCCGGTTTCCAATTTTGATAAACAATTTTAACATCTTCAATGGAAAGATCTTTTTGAAGATATCTTTCATTGGTGGTTTCGCCGGCAACCCCTATGGTTTTGCCTGCAAGATCAGCCAGGGTTTTTATGGTGGTGTTGTCCTTGTGTATGGCAAACTGAGCAGGTGAGCTGTAATAGGGCAGGGTGAATAAAAGGGCATTTTTTCTTTCCTTGGTCGGGGTCATGGATCCAATGGAGATATCCCAGCGTTTTCCCCATCTCCCTGCTGTAATAAGATCCCAGTCCGGCGTAATGAATTTTACATTCACACCCATTCTTTTGGCAACTTCCTTTGCAACGCTGACATCAAACCCTTCCAGCTCGCCTTTATCATTGAGAAAACTTTGGGGCGCATAGTTGGCATCCGTTGATACTACAATGGTCTTGGCACCCATAATTTCTTCAAGTGCAGTTTTTCCAGCCATGCTGCTCCCTGCAAAAACAAGCAATACAACTGAGATCATAGCCCAGATCCAAAATAATTTTTTCATGATACGTCTCCTGTTCATTTTTTATTGATTTTTATTGTCCCGTAGCAAAATACTACAGGAATGTACTCAACGGCCTGTTGACAGACATTAATCCTTGAACACTTTGTCTTGGCAAAACCGTATAGAGAACGTTTGCATCTGTCAAGCGTGTTTAAACATCTTTTGCTTAATGCTATCTGGATAAGAACTTTTACCAC
>JAOZRF010000259.1:3985-4772 GCA_029940245.1 Desulfobacula sp. | reverse complement strand
GAATCGGCCATCATTGCCGACGACACAGCCGATTACATGACAGTGGCAGTTGATCTTGTCTCCCAGGCAGAACACGGATTTGATTCACCGGTCTGGCTGTTTACTGATTCAAGGGAACTGGGCGAAAAAGTATTGGAAGTCATGCCCAAAATTATTGCAGACATGCCAGCCCCTGAAGTCCCGGCAGCGTCCTGGAAAGATTATGGTGAGATCATCCTTTGCCGTGACAAAAAAGAACTTTGCCTGGTCAATGATCTTTACGCGGCAGAGCATGTCCAGGTCATGGCACGGGATCTTGACGGATGGGTAAAAGACCTTAAATCCTATGGGTCCCTGTTCCTCGGAGAAGGCAGCACTGTTCCCCAGGGGGACAAGTGTTCGGGTACCAACCATATCCTGCCGACCAAAAAAGCCGGGCATTATTCCGGCGGCCTGAACGTTCTTAAATTTCTCAAAATTTTTACCTACCAGGAGATCAGCAAAGAGGCCAACGAAACCATCAGCGCTGCCGCATCCCGGTTGTCCAGGGTCGAAGGAATGGAAGGCCATGCCCGGGCGTGTGACTGGCGATTAAAAAAATTTTTCCCTGGTCAAGACTGGGATTTTGATGTGTATGAACAGACAAAATATTAAATTAAATTTAAAATTCTGAAATCGAGTCATATACAGGAGTAAACATCATGTCCGTTATAGACGAAAACAAATTTACAAAGGATTTTACCCTACAGGAACCCGTGGGGGATGAAGGGATAGAAAATGCCCTGAAAAAATTGAAGTCGGTTAAAAT
>JAOZRF010000259.1:0-3975 GCA_029940245.1 Desulfobacula sp. | reverse complement strand
TTGCCTCTCCTGTGCATCCTGCGGCAGTGCCATGTACCTTGCCCTGAAAAGCGCCGGGGTAAAATCCGGTGATACTGTCCTGTGCAATGCATACACATTAGCGCCTGTTCCCGGTGCCATTGAGAACTCGGGTGCTGCCATTGAGCTGGTTGATATTGTGGATGATTACACCATTGACTTGAATGATCTTGAGATCAAAGCCGCAGCTCCCGATGTCAAATGGTTCCTTCTCTCCCACATGCGCGGACATATCACCAATATGGACAGAATAATGGAACTCTGCAATAACCATGATCTTATCCTGATTGAAGATTGCGCCCATACCATGGGAGCCTTGTGGGACAAAAAAAAATCCGGGTCATTTGGAAAGGTTGCATGCTTTTCCACCCAGACCTATAAGCATATGAATTCAGGCGAGGGGGGATTATTGGTGACAGATGACCCAGACCTCATTGCCCGCGCCATTATTTATTCAGGTTCATACATGCTCTATGAACGTCATACATCAAGGCCTGATATGGCTGTTTTTGAAAACCTGCGGACCATGGTGCCCAATTATTCCTGCCGCATGGATAATCTGAGGGCTGCCCTGTTAAGGCCCCAGCTTAGGGTGCTGGACCATCAGTGTGAGCGCTGGAACAAACGGTACCGGTTTTTAGAACAGGAGTTGAATAAGATTGACGGTATTACCTGCCCCCAAAGGGATGCCAGAGAAGACTATGTAGGCAGCTCCATCCAGTTTTCTTTGACAGGCCAGAATGACAAGACCATCCAGGCCTTTTTAGTCCAATGCCTGGAACAGGGGGTTGAACTCAAATGGTTCGGCAATAAAGAACCTGTGGGATTCACCAGTGCTTATGCTAGCTGGAAATATTTTGGCAAACTGCCATTGCTTGCCCAGACCGACCGCATCCTTGCCGTCATGTGTGATATGCGCATCCCGTTAACATTCACCCTGGAAGATTGCAGCCTTATTATCGAAATAATTAAGGCTGTTGCAAAAAATATATTAAAATAAGGAATCATTATTATGAAAAAAAAATAATTCAAACCGACAAAGCGCCTGCTGCCATTGGCCCGTACTCACAAGGCGTAATAACGGGCAACCTGGTTTTCACCTCTGGTCAACTGCCCATTGATCCTGCAACAGGCAAAATTCCTGAAGGTCCGTTGGCAGATATCAATGATTTTCAGGCCGTCAACGCGGTATATGGCCAATACTTCAAGGAACCCTTCCCCGCCCGGAGTGCATTTCAGGTGGCCGCACTTCCTTTGGGTGCCGACATAGAAGTGGAAGCTGTTTTTCAACTTTAATGAAATCATAAACACGTTTACGGAGGATCAAAATGAATTTTACAAAATTTGCCCGAAGACAATACCTTCAGGGCCCGACCCCCATTGAATCCATGCCTTCATTGAGCAAAGTTCTCGGCGGTGAAGTCAATTTATATGTGAAACGAGATGACCTGCTGCCCGGAGCTGGTGGCGGCAACAAAACCAGGAAACTTGAGTTCTGTATCGGCGATGCACTGGGAAAAGGTGCCGATACCATCATCACCTGCGGGGCGGTTCAATCAAACCATGCCAGGCTGACAGCATCCTGGGCTGCCAAAGAGGGACTTGATTGCCACCTTGTCCTGGAAGAACGGGTCAAAGGATCTTACAAGGAAACAGCCAGCGGAAACAATTTTCTTTTCGAGCTGCTCGGTGTCAAAAGCCTCGGCGTTGTAGAAGCGGGTTCTGACATGATGGCAAAAATGGAAGAAAAAGCAGAAGAATTGAAATCAGCTGGCAAAAAGCCGTATATTGTTCCAGGTGGGGCATCCAATGCAATAGGGGCCACAGGATATGCAGTCTGTGCAGAAGAGACCATGACACAGTTAAACAATATGATGCTGGACATAGATCATATTATCGTACCGTCCGGATCTGCCGGAACCCATGCCGGAATGGTAGTCGGTATGACCGGAGTGAACGCAAATATCCCCATCAGCGGTGTCAATGTTTCCAGGCCCAAAATCGTCCAAGAAGAGATTGTGTACAAACTGGCCCTGGAAGTGGCTGAAAGATTGGGTATAAAAGGCGGGATTACCCGTGAAGAGATTGTATGTTTTGATGAATATGTCGGACCTGGTTATTCCCTTCCTACAAAATCAATGGTCGAAGCTGTAAAACTTTTTGCCCAAACAGAAGCTATTCTTCTGGACCCTGTATATTCCGGCAAAGCTGCAGCAGGACTTATTGATCTTGTTCGCAAAGATCATTTTTCAAAAAATTCAAATGTGCTGTTTCTCCATACCGGAGGTTCTCCTGCTCTGTATGCCTATATGGATACATTCAGGCAAGGTTAATATTGTTTTTGGTGACCAATGCCGAATATGGGAGCCTTTTGTTGCAAAGGCTCCCTGTCATATTTTTACGGTAAGGAATAAAAAGAGATGACAAAAAAAAATGACAAAATAGTTGGAATTTTAGGAGGAATGGGCCCTGAAGCTACAATTGATCTTATGCAACGCATTATTCGCCTGACACCGGCTCTTGATGATATGGACCATATCCGGTGTATTGTGGATAATAATCCCAAGGTCCCATCCAGAATAAA
Organism: Desulfobacula sp.; assembly: GCA_029940245.1. Taxonomy (GTDB): domain Bacteria; phylum Desulfobacterota; class Desulfobacteria; order Desulfobacterales; family Desulfobacteraceae; genus Desulfobacula. The sequence continues at coordinate 1,373 of JAOZRF010000259.1, read as the reverse complement.
AGCCATTATTGAAGGAGATGGAGAAGATCCCGGGCCTTGTATGGCAGATATGGGAAGGCGGCTTGAATCCTGGGGAGCTCACTTTCTCGTAATTGCCTGCAATACAGCCCATTATTATTATGGAGATGTCCAAAATGCCGTAAAAATTCCCGTAATAAATTTGATTGATCTTGTGTCCAATCATGTAAAAGTTAATTTTCCGGAATATGATAAGGTCGGCATACTTGCTTCTCCGGCTGTTGCCATGACAGGACTGTATACAAAACGGTTTAAAAAATTAGAAGTTGAGGATATCTGGCCTGACCCTGATTATCAGGAAAGCCTTTTTAATATTATCAAAGAGGTCAAAAAAGGGAACATAAATTCCAATGTGCAGAATGACTATACAAAGGTATGTGAAAACCTGCTGAACAAAGGTGCAAAGATAGCCATTATTGCCTGTACTGAACTGAGTGTCCTTGGTGGCGGACTGCCCATAAATACCATTGATGCGGCACAGGTTCTGGCAATAGAAATTGTTCAGGTGGCAAAGAATCAGAAAGAGCCGGAGCCGATATCCTGAACCGGCTCTGAGCCATAAAAAATTTATCTTCCTGGCTGTTAAAGACCAGAACAGATTGACAAATAAGCAAATTCATACTAATTGAATGGCGAATTGTACATGAATTATTTCATAAAATGTTTTATGAACAATAATTAAATATTTAATCAACAGGAGCTATTCATTTGACCGATAACAACTCTTCAATGAAATCCTTACAGGCCTATGAAAAAATAAGAGATATGATTCTCAGCGGATTTAAGTTTCCCGGAACCCGTCTTGTCCTATCTGAGTTAGAAGAGGAATTTGGCATTGGTCGTGGACCTATCAGGGAAGCCCTGATGCGTCTTGACCGGTCTGGTCTTGTAAAAAATATCCCATACAAAGGCGCTATTGTTGCAACTCCTCCCAAGCAAAAAGAAATCCTTCTCATATATGACCTGCGAATGAATTTAGAATCCAAACTTGCTGTCGAGGCCATGGGAAACCTGAGTGATTCTGATATTTCAAAACTTGAGAAATTGCACGCTACCATGAAGGAGCTTCCCAAAAATCACTACCATTTTGACAGGCAGTTTCATTGTCTTATTTATGAAGCATCAAATCTGCCCCATCTTTGCAACATTTCCCAGGCATTGATCCAATCTGTGGAGAGTGTGTTGAATATTTATAGATGGGAAAAAGAGCATTGCATTAAATTTAACGAGGAACACGAAGCAATCCTTGATGCGCTTAAAAGCCAGGATCCTGATCAAGTAAAAAAAACACTTGAAATAAATATCAAAGGTGGGCTTCGAATTATTAAAGAAACCTATAGTAAAATGTTAAGAGA
>JAOZRF010000258.1 GCA_029940245.1 Desulfobacula sp. | reverse complement strand
TTTACCATAAACCGCAGACCCTTAATTGTACCGGTAATTATTGAAGTATGAAAAAAGAACTCTATGGCATACTCCTTTTTTTTTCCATTGTATTAACTTCGGTCAGCCTTTTTTCCTATAATGCCGCAGACCCTTGTGTATCAAACCACTTTTTTAATGTTCCAGCCAATATCAACAACGCCTGCGGACTGTTAGGAGGCCATTTTGCCGGCTTTTTTATTTTCTTGTTCGGTCTGGGTGCTTTTTGGATTCCCTTTGTCTTAATTTTTTGCAGTGTATGGTTATTAAAGGGAAGGTCTATAAAAATAATATTGCTGACGTTCCTGGGGGGTCTTTTCTTAATGATCTGTACGGGCGGCTTATTGTTTCTTTTTAAAAATAACTACCCGGTTTTGGATACGACCATCTCCTCGGGCGGTGTTATTGGAATTGCCCTTACCTCATTTTTATTAAAATATGCCAATATTACGGGCTGTATTATTGTTTTGCTGTTTTTCATGATCGTAGGCTTTATTTTTGCCACGGGGATATCAATTGTCTCTGTGGGGATGTTTTTAAAGAAGAAAATTATTGAACTTTTAAAAATCATGAGAGATGATTTTCAGGAGTTTATTGATTTTTTTAAAGAAAAATATAGGAAAAGGAAGGAAAAAAGAGAACAGGCTAAAAAAGAAATTGATGTTACCCCTGTTTTGACTAAAGAACGCACTCTTATTAAAATTCCTGAAAAAATTCTGGAAACTGAGTTTTTGATAGATTCCCAGGACATTTTTGAGCCAAAAATAGTGGCCCTGGAAGAAGACGATTCAGACTTTAAACCAGATGTGGAATTTATCGATATCCGGGAAAAAGTTGAATTTAATCTTCCATTGATTTCATTTTTAGATGAGAAAAAAAAGATTGAAAGAAATATTGATACAGAGATGTTGAAAGAAAAAAGCAAAATTCTGGAAAGTAAACTGAATGATTTCAACGTATTCGGAGAGGTGGTTGAAATCTTGCCTGGCCCTGTCATCACAACCTTTGAATATAGGCCGGCATCTGGAATAAAAATTTCTAAAATAGCTGGTCTGTCTGATGATCTGGCTCTTGCCCTAAGTGCCATAAGCATTCGGATTGTAGCACCCATTCCAGGCCGGGATGTCGTCGGGATTGAGATCCCGAATGAAGAAAGGGAAATAGTTAATTTACGAGAACTCATGGCATCAAAAGAATTTTCACAGTCAACATCCATGCTGACCCTGGGACTTGGAAAAGATATTATGGGAAGGCCCATGGTGACAAAAATGGATTCCATGCCCCATCTTCTGATCGCGGGTGCCACGGGAACTGGTAAGAGTGTGGGGTTAAATGCAATGATTATAAGCCTGTTATACAAAAGCACCCCGGATGATATTAAGATGATCATGATTGATCCCAAACGGATTGAGCTTTCAGTGTACAATGACATTCCCCATTTGATTTCCCCTGTGGTCACAGATATGAAAAAGGCAACCAATGCCTTATTCTGGGCAGTCAGGGAGATGGAACGGCGTTATGAAGTGCTGGAACAGACAGGGTTTAGAAATATTGTCCAGTATAACAATATGGTGGCATCCAAGACTAACAAAAAAATTGAAGATACAGATAAAATTGACCCGGATAAAGTTGACAAAGAGGAGTTTAAAAAACTTCCCTATATAGTCGTCATTGTGGATGAACTGGCCGATCTCATGATGGTGGCCTCAAAAGATGTTGAATTCGCATTGACCAGGCTTGCCCAGATGGCAAGGGCTGCCGGAATTCATTTGATTATTGCCACCCAGAGACCCTCTGTTGATGTACTTACAGGAAGTATTAAAGCCAATTTCCCCACCCGGATTTCATTCAAAGTATCTAGTAAGGTTGATGCCAGAACTATTTTTGACGGCGGCGGACCTGAGAGCCTCCTGGGGAACGGAGATATGTTGTTCAGTCCTCCTGGAACAGGAAAACTTGTCAGGATTCAGTGTGCCTATATTTCTGAACGAGAGATCGCCCGGGTGACTGAATTTTTACGTGAGCAAAGATCGCCGGAGTATATTGAAGATATTACAATAGGCGTTAGCGATGAAGACGAAAAAACATTTGATGATGCTGACTATGATGACAAATATGATGAGGCAGTGGCTCTTGTGACCAAAACCCGCCAGGCATCTATTTCTTTTGTTCAGCGACGTCTTCGTATCGGTTATAACAGGTCCGCACGGCTGGTTGAAATCATGGAACACGAGGGGATTGTCGGCCCCCAGATCGGTTCTAAACCAAGAGAAATACTTGTTCGAAGTTATGATGAAGATTGATTTTGATATTTGGGATAATATCAAGGGCTTTATGGATAAAGATGAAGCAGAAAGACTCTGCCATATTGCGCTTCAGGCTTCAAAAAAAGATCCTGTCCTTGAAATTGGAAGTTATTGCGGCAAGTCAGCCTATATTATCGGTTCAGCATGTAAAGAAAACGGCTCCATCCTTTTTTCCATTGATCACCATAAGGGATCTGAGGAACAGCAGCCCGGAGAAGCGTATTTTGACCCGGATCTGTTTGACATAAAATTATCAAGGGTGAATACTTTTGTCTTTTTCCAGGAAACCATCATCCGGACAGGTCTTGAAAATACAGTGGTGCCGATTATTGCTTCTTCAAACATTGCCGGGAAAATGTGGAGAACTCCCATTTCAATGCTGTTTATAGATGGGGGACATTCCTTTGAGGCATGCCATGAAGATTTTCTGACCTGGGCCTGCCATATTAAACCCAACGGATTCTTAGTCATTCATGATATTTTCAAGGACCCTGAAAAAGGCGGGCAGGCTCCCCGGCAGATATATGAAATTGCCATGCAATCAGGTGATTATGAAGAACTGGAAATGACAAAAACCCTGGGCGTCTTGAAAAGAAAATAAGGACTAAAAGGTTATGATAGAATCTGTTCTTGAAAAAATAAAAGAATATTATCTTGAATTGCTCCCGTTTAACAAGATTCTGGGCATTGATATTGATTCTCTTGATTATGAAACCGGTGAAGCAATTACAAGTTTTAACATGACAAAAGATTTGATCGGAAATTCAGCAGCCGGTATACTGCATGGAGGAGTGACAGCCTCTGTTATTGATCTGACCGGCGGACTTTCCGCACTTATCTCCTGTGCAAAATCCCATGAAGGCAAAACCTTTGATCTAATTGAAAAAAAATTGACCTCCTCAGCCACCATAGACATGCGAGTGGATTATCTGCGACCTGGCAAAGGCCGCTCATTTCAATGCAAAAGCCGGATCATCCGGGCAGGTGCTAGAATTGTCGTTGCCAAAATAGATCTGTATAATGAAAAAGAAACCCGGATTGCCACGGGTACTGCAACCTATCTGATTGCCTGAAATTAAGGAGATTTTAAAATGCTTTATCGTAAAGTGCCAAAAAACGGGGATAAGCTTTCCATTCTTGGATATGGCTGTATGAGGTTTCCCACAAGGCTGGGAGGCATTGATGAGAAGCTTGCTGAAAAGCAGATCATGTATGCTCTGGATCAGGGTGTAAATTATTATGATACTGCAGTTCCCTACCATAATGGGAAAAGTGAACCTTTTCTGGGCAATGTGCTTTCAAAAAATAAATGCAGGGATAAAATCAAGCTTGCAACCAAGCTTCCTCACTGGAGTGCCGGTTCCAAAGAGGATATGGATAAAATCCTGGATGATCAGCTTATTAAACTTAAAACCGATCGAATCGACTACTACTTGATCCATGCCCTGGCTGGCGAACTTTGGGAAACAGCCAAGAAGAATGGTGTGATCGAATTTTTAGATGATGCATTGAAAAAGGGTAAGATCATCAACGCAGGTTTTTCATTCCATGGTCTCGCAGAAGATTTTACTGGCATTGTTGATGATTATGACTGGACCTTTTGCCAGATTCAATATAACTATCTGGATACACAAAATCAGGCTGGAACTGCCGGATTACGATATGCTGCTTCAAAGGACATGGCCGTTATTATCATGGAGCCTTTGCGATGAGGAAACCTTGCCAAAACCCCTCCCCCATCTGTTAAGAACATAAGGGCAAAGGCGGATAATAAAAGAACCCCTGTAGACTGGTCCCTTTCCTGGATCTGGAACCAACCCGAGGTAATAGTTGTCCTTTCAGGAATGAATAATGATGATCATATTGCTGAAAATCTGGCTCTTGCAGAAAAAGCCCTGCCAAACTCTCTTTCACAAAAAGAGGTGCAACTGGTGAATGAAGCAGCCCGGGAATTCAGAAGGGTAATGAGGGTCGGATGCACAGGATGTCAGTATTGCATGCCCTGTCCGGCAGGTGTCAACATCCCTAGCTGTTTTGAATGTTACAATTCCAAACATGCTTTTAAAGATAGATCCGCTAAAATGATGTATCTTTTTCAGAACGGAGGGATGGTTACTGATAAACCAACTTTAGCCTCAATGTGTGTGAAATGCGAAAAATGCCTGGAAAAATGCCCTCAGCATCTTCCCATACCAGATCTTTTGAATGAAGTTGCTGAAGATATGGAAGGATTTTTTACCAAACCCATTATCTGGATTGGCAGGCGCATGATGAAAGTCAGAAAAAAAGAAAAGGAGATACAATGAGTTCTGTAAAACATTTAAAAACATTCAGCATCAACCAGCCGATTGAAATTTTATTTCCTCTGTTTAGTGCAGAAGGTGAAAAATTGTGGGTTCCAGGTTGGGGCTATGAAAATATTATGGGATCAACTGATCTACATGAAGATTACATATTTCTAACA
>JAOZRF010000257.1 GCA_029940245.1 Desulfobacula sp. | reverse complement strand
CACAAAGCTTATTCAAATCCCCAAGGGTATTAATCACAGCCCTTGTATAGGCTTTTGGGGCTGTATTAAACTTCATGCTGACCAGGCGGACGGCATTTACATGGGGGATATCTCTTAATCTTTTTATCAGCGACTGAAGGGTGGAAAGAAAATCAATGACATCCGTTGACGAAGAAATGATGATATCCGTTATACGATCATCTGCTCTGATGTAATCAAGTTGTCTTTCAGATGCATGGATATCCAGTTCAACCCGTGTTTCATGAAGCCGCAAAAGATTTTCAAAACCTGTATCCACAATGGATGGCCCTGTCTGCCTTTCATTAACTAAAATGGATTTAAGGGTTTCGATATCATTTGTTGAAGCAGATGTTTTTTCTTTGACTACTCTTTCAGGTCTGGGCCCATGAAGAAGAGATTCATCCCCGATCTGTGCCATATACTGAATATCAATGGTTCCTTCATCATTGACCCGTATATTGGTAAGCTCACCGGCAAGAGGGGCAAAGGTTTTAAAATAACCCGGTGTATAGGGCGTTCTGAGCCAGACAAAATTCTCATTGTCTTTCACCTTCTCCACTGCCCATCCACTGGTATACCAGTCAAGTTTCCCGATGGGGGTTGCAGTACAGATGCTCGGAATAACCCTGTCAGACAGGTGGGCACGAAGGTAATCGGCAATCTTGACTCCTTCGGACAAAGAACTCCAGTAAATGCTGTTTCCATGGATGGGACTGCAGGGGATGTAAATATAATGAAGTTCTGCTCCAGCCCCCCGCAACAGGGAAAAAAGTCTTACCAGTTCAGGGCCTTTGTCATTGCAGTCCTTTAAAAACGGGGTCTGGACATACACGGCAATGCCATTGTTGACAAGATCTGTTATAATTTCAAGGCTTTCCGGCGACACTTCATCCGGATGAATAAAATGGGTGGCGACTTCCATCCTTTTGCCGTGCTGCTGAAGTTCAAAATTCTTCTGCTTAAGGTATTTCAGATAAGCGCCTTCATTTCCAAGAAAAAGATCCGGATAATAGGAAATGGACCGCGTGGCAAGTCGCAGGGTCTGGACATGATCCACCTGCATAAGTCCGTCCAGAGTAGCTGCCATATTGACCCTATTCAAGAAGGGATCACCTCCTGTAACCACAATTTCTTTAATGGATGGGGAGTCCTTGACATGCTGAATCGCTTTTTGGACATCTGTCTTAATCGGATTTTTTTCATTTCTGGAATCCTTATGCTTTCTAAAACAAAACCGGCAGTACACAGGACAGGTCATGTTTAAAAGAAAAATGACCCGGTTCTGGTACATCTGTTCCAGTAAACCATCATGGAATTGCCCAATCCAGGTATTGGTAAGACCACCTGTATCCAGTTCTTCAATAAAGGGCAGATACTGATACGCCACATCTTTTGATACCAGCATCTGTCGGATGGTATGCCGGGACAACCTTACCGGATATGTTTCAATCACCTGTTGAAGTTGTACGCGATCCTTCTCAAGAATTTCAATATGAGTGGCTTGCTCAAGCTGATGGGTATCTTTAATGGAAATATATCCATGCCCCGGGAGGGCCTGCTCAAGTATGGCCACGAGCATGAGATGGGGAATCTCGATCTGCCTCACCCTTATCTTTTTCATTTCCCCATTAACAATAGAAGAAAACATTTCAGAGAAAAACCCTTCCGGGTCATTGGGATATCCTGTTTTTTCCAATAAATTGGAAAATTTCTGCACCCCGTTGCCATCTTTTGTGATTTTGCAGAATTGTTTTCCTGCAAGTGTTTTCGTCCCATAGATATCAAGGAATTCAATTGCTGCGCTTGTCAAAGCCACAAGACTTACATCTGTTTTTTTCCCTGAATGTTTGAACACTATGTTTATTGAACGATCTTTACTTTCCATTACCTTAAGTTTCCTTTAAACAAAAATTACATTTCCACATCATCCAGAGACACAATCATCACTGGACATTTTTACGCATTACAATTTCTTTTCTGCTTTGTATAAATAGGATACAATATCCTTGCCAAATCCATACCCCATAATTTTTCCCAATGTTTCATCTTCATTTGTCGGATCAATTTGTATGACCAGATATTCTTTCAATTGTTTGGAATCATAAACTTTTTTCCAGGCAAAATTTTCCTTTTTCAAATATTGATATGTGATAAAGACGTTTGAAAAAATAGAGTCTGCCTGTTTGTTTAAATCATTTTCAAGAACAATATAACTCTGTAAAGGATCAAGATTTTTCTTAATCCAGGCAAAACTATTTTGAACTGTTTTATGGTCGGAAAAATCCATAGACATCAACCTTTAAGCAGCCGGCAATGCTCGGGATCAACTTTCACAAACACCTCATCACCCCGCCGGTATGGAGATCGTTTGACAAAATTGATGGCGTGCAGCACAAGCTTATTTTCAAGTTCTATAAAATAGCTGACTTCTCCCCCCATATAACTTCGATCCTTTACCTTTCCGAAAAAAACATTCATCCCTTGTTCCGGGACATGGTCGGCTCTGTAACCCAAATGACATTTTTGTGCCCGGATTACCATTTCCACCTTGTCCCCTTTGTTAAACTTTCCTGCCGGAACTGCAAGACAGGAATAGTGGTCTTCCAGGGTTACACTCAAATAGTCGCCTTGTTTCTCATTTACAATGGCATTGAGAAAATTGGAATGCCCTAAAAAATCTGCAACAAAATGGTTGATTGAATTGTTATAAACCTCTTCAGGATCACCTTCCTGCTGGATAAACCCGTCTTTCATGACCACTACCTTATCTGACATGGACAATGCCTCTCTTTGATCATGGGTCACAAAGATGGTGGTCACTCCCAAATCCTGCTGAAGATTATCAATCTCTCTTCTCATATCTTCCCTTAAATTTTCATCAAGAGCTGATAAGGGTTCATCCATTAACAACACATCCGGTTCAATAACAATAGCTCTTGCAAGGGCAATCCGCTGTTGCTGGCCACCGGATAACTGGGATGGCATCCTGTCCCCGACTCCGGGAAGCCGGACGGTTTCCAGGGCTTTTTCAACTTTTTCTTTTATAACAGATTTTGAAACATTTCTGTATTTAAGCCCGAATGCCACGTTATCGTAAATGGTTTTATGGGGAAAAAGTGCATAGTTCTGAAAAATGATACCCAGGTTTCTTTTATGAATAGGTGTGTCATTAATCCGTTTGCCTTTGATAAAAATATCACCGTGGGTTGGTTCCTCCAAGCCTGCAAGCATTCGCAAAAGTGTTGTTTTGCCGCATCCAGAGGGACCTAAAAGAGTTACCAGAGATCCTTCCGGAATTTCAAGGTCCATCTTTTTAACTGCAACAACTTTTCCATACTGTTTTTCAATCCCTTTGAACTTTACAAATGCCGTATCTTTTTCTTGTTTCAAAGCCATACGCTCCCAAATTATCCATTAAAGTAATCTTCGACCAAATTAATCTTCCGGCCCCGGCCAAGCCGGGGCCGGAAGACATTTGTGATTAACTACTTGCCGGCCATTATCCTGTCCCATTTTTCAGCCCAGTCTAACTGGTGGCCATTCCAATATGCAGGGTCTGCAAATTTATACCCTTCCAGCTTACCTGTAGGATCAAATGCCGGTAATTTTTTGATTTCATCCGGCATGGGAATTTTTGTCGGGTCAAGACTTGTCGGATAGCCCTGGCCTATGGCAACGGCTTTGGCAGCTTCGGGTTCGATCATAAAATTGAGTAGTTGTTGAGCCACGTCAAGGTCTGTCCCCTTAAGGACATACATGTATTCCATCCAGGAATAAGTACCCTTTGGTGCAAGATATCCAATTGGATGACCCTCTTTCTGTAATAATCCTACCCTGCCTGACCAGGCAACAGTTGCATAAATGTCACCATTTCCCAGAAGACTCATCAGCTCAGAACCGGATGCCCAATATTTTTTAATCATGCCTCTTTGTTCTTTTAAAGCTGCCCAGATTGCTTTCTCATCTTTGATATTGTTTGGGTCCTGTCCCGTATGAAGCGCTGCATACCACATGTTGGTGATGTGATCTCCACCCCATGATCCCAGTTTTCCTTTAAGGCTCTTGTCATATAATAAAGATGCGCCAAGTTCTTCAGCTTTTGCCTTGGATATTTTATCCGTATTATAGGCAATACCTGTCTGACCTAAATCATAAGGCACAGCTGAAAGAGTTCCCTTACTGATTGCTTTCAGGGTGTTCGTCATTTTGCTCATTACATTCTTAAGATTTGGTATTTTACTTTCGTCCAATTCAACACCAAACCCGAGAGCTGTGTAGCGGGCATAATCATAAACAGCGCTTAAATGGGCGATATTGAATTCTCCACCGGGTGGATAAGAGGCCTTTACCTGTGTTAAAAATGCAGCCATACCAGTAAAAGCCGCATCAATCACTTTAACACCAGTGGCTTTGGTAAAGGGGTCAAATGCAAATTTTCTCAACGCTTCAGAGGTTGAACCACCCCAGGAATGGACGGTGATGGATTTTGCGGCAAATGCCTTTTGAACAAGCCCGAAGGGTCCTCCTAAAAGGCCCAGTGCAGCACCTGAAATACCAACAAATTTTACAAAATCACGTCTTGAAATATTGCCTTGCTGATAACTTTCATAAACATCATCAAACTTTTTCTTTAAATCTTTTTCCATTGTTTTCTCCTTTTTCTTTAGAATTAAACTAATAATATGTGCCGCCTTGATACGTAACCTTTATTTATTTGTCTGCTCCTTTTGCAAACTTTCTTGAGATATATCCTGCAAGAAGAGGGGTCGAAACCGT
>JAOZRF010000256.1 GCA_029940245.1 Desulfobacula sp. | reverse complement strand
ATTCTACTGCATTGCGGGCATGAAATCAATGAATTACCCCGCTGTACTTCAATATATAATTGTGGGGGTATATTCATAAAACACCCCATGCATACCTCGTTTTCTACCCTTACTATAGCTGAACCATTATTCATTTTTGATATTTTTGCAAACCGATTCATTAATGAAGCTTCCATAGTTTTGCCGATTTCGCTCTGTTGGGCAAGACATTCATCAAGAAGTTCTCTATCATCTGCTGATTTTTTTTCAATATCTTTTTGTTGCGCTTCTATTTGATCCTTAAGAAGCTGGAATTCTTTTTCAGTTTCCTGAACAATTTTTTCCATTTCGTCTTTTTTATCAAGAAGTTCCAATAATTCAGTTTCCAAGACATCTTTGCGTTTTTTATTATCGTCCACTTCTCTTAAAAAAAGGTTATATTCTTTATTGGTCTTTACCATTCTTAATTTTTCATTGCTTTTAATAATCCTGTCATCAACAACCTGAATTTCTCTTTCAATATCCCGGCAGGCAGCTTTCGACTTTAAAAGATTTTCTTTGTTTTCTTCCAGAGCATTTCCAAACTGATTTAATTTTGCGCTTAATTTTTCCTTTTCTATTTCAATCTTGACCAGGACTGCATTAAGCCTGACAATCTGGGTCTCAGCCTCCTGAAGTTTAACCAGGGCTTCTATTTCCGTTTTAATGGGCACATCATTCATAATGTCTTATCCTTAAACTATAATAAATGGATCTTTTTCTTTTTTAAACTTTTCTATCTGTATATTCAGTCCGGCTTTGGAAATCGCCTGACTTAATTTATCAAACAGCAGATCAATCGCCATATACTCAGAACCAAAATGACCTACATCAATCAGGGCTTTTGAATATTCTTCAACACGTCTTGCTTCATGATATTTAATATCCCCGGTGATATATACATCTGCCTTTGATCTTAAAAACTCATCAATTAAAGAACCGCCGCTGCCAGTACAGATGGCAACACAACCTACAGGCAGTTCCATATCTCCTGTTACTCGCAGATAACTCAAATCAAGCCTTTCTTTTATTTGATGAATCACCTGTTTAAGTGGGGTTTTTGATTTAAGGGTTCCGATTCTGCCCATGCCGGTTCTTTTGTCTGATTGCATTGATAAAGGATAGTCCATACAAAAAACTTCTGTTTTTTGTATGCCAATCTTTGTTGCAAAATAATCATTTAAACCATCAATGGCCTTGTCAAGATTTGTATGGGCACTGATGATGCTGATACCATATCTTGCAGCAATTTCAATTGCGCTTCCGGGCATTTGATTAAAATCAATGGATTTTGCAGGCTGGATCATCAAAGGATGGTGGGTGAGCACAAGATCACAATTGGCATTTTTTGCAGCAGTCATCACGCCACGGGAAACATCAAGGGCAATCATTATTTTTTTTACTTCCCAGTTCAAATTGCCGGCCTGCAGCCCTGAATTATCCCAGTCTTCAGCAATATCAAAAGGGGCAATAATATTAAGCAATTCCAGGATGTCTTTTGTTTTCACCATGATAAACTCTGTAGAAAACAAAAAAAGCGTGGTATTTTACCACGCTTTTGATTCTGCATATCTGCTTGATATTCTAAAGGCACATTCATATATCAGTTGATTTTCCTTTTTCTTTTTCACTCATAAAATATGCCTTTGAACTATTTTATTGGTGGGCCCACCTGGGTTCGAACCAGGGACCGACCGGTTATGAGCCGGTGGCTCTGCCAAACTGAGCTATGGGCCCGTTCATTCACGCAAACTTTTAATATATATTAAAAAACAAGTTTTGTGTCAAGATTTAATTCTCAATAAAGCTTTTAAGTTTCTTACTTCTGGTCGGATGTCGAAGCTTTCTCAACGCTTTTGCCTCAATCTGACGAATCCGCTCCCTTGTCACTGTAAAATCCTTGCCCACTTCTTCCAGAGTGTGATCTGATTTTTCACCAATACCAAACCGCATACGAAGGACTTTTTCCTCCCGGGGTGTCAAAGTGGCAAGAATCTTCCGGGTTTGCTCTGCCAGACTGAAATCAATGGCTGCATCTGAGGGAATGGCAAATTTTTTATCTTCTATAAAATCACCCAGATGACTGTCTTCTTCTTCTCCAATAGGGGTTTCAAGGGAAATAGGTTCTTTTGCTATTTTTAAAACCCGTCGAACTTTTTCAATGGGGATTTCCATTTTTTCTGCTATTTCTTCCGGAGAAGGCTCTTTTCCCATTTCCTGTACAAGGTATCTGGATGTCCGAATCAGCTTGTTTATGGTTTCAATCATATGAACAGGGATCCTGATGGTTCTGGCCTGATCTGCAATGGCTCTTGTGATGGCCTGTCTGATCCACCATGTGGCATATGTGGAAAATTTATATCCCCTTCTATATTCAAACTTATCCACTGCCTTCATCAAACCAATGTTTCCTTCCTGAATCAGGTCAAGGAATTGTAACCCTCTGTTTGTATATTTTTTTGCAATACTGACCACCAGTCTTAAATTTGCCCTTACCAATTCTCTTTTTGCAAAGTCTGCATCCCTGCGTCCTTTGTTTATAGAATCGGTAATCTGTCTTAAAAAGATTGAATCACCTTTTATTTTATCTTTTCGTAAAGAAACCTGCTTTAAAATGGAACAGATATCCTTGTATAATATTTGAGCGCGCTGGATGTTAATATCTGACCTTGCAGAAACCCAGGTTAAAAAAGTCTTTTCATCACAAACTTGATCAAGCATTGTTTTGGGTTTGACATTAAAGGTTTTAGCACATTCTTTAAATAGCCGGTCCACTTTATCAAACCATGCAATGGCGGTGATAATATTTTTTTCAATATTATCAATGATGTTAGATTCAAACCGCCATTTCTTTAATTCCCCAAATATGATTTCAGTGTTGTTAAATATCTCACTGGCGTAAGCTTCATATTTTTTAGATCTTTTTTTCTCCAGGAGTAACAAGTCTCTTTTTTTCATGTTTTCCCGGTGAATGTCTTTTATTATTTTTAAAGACATTAAAAATTTTTCCTGTTTGGAAACCTCATCTAAAACCCCATCACCTTCATCCACATCCCTTAAAACATGCTTGGGCCGCACGGATTTTTTTTCCATCTTACTGCCATAGATGAAAATGGTAGACAATGATATGGGACAGTCCAGCATAGCTCGCAGGATATCATGTTCACCGCGCTCAATTTTTTTTGCAATTTCAATCTCACCTTCACGGCTAAGCAAAGTGACCATTCCCATTTCTTTAAGATACATTTTCACAGGATCTGTAACAGCACCAAATTCAATATCCGAACTATCTTTTTTAGGAGAAAGAATGCCTCTGGAAATTTCTTTTTTCACAGGTTTTTTAGTCTTTTCTTTTCCAGACGTTTTTTTAATCTCAGGTTTCATAGTTTTTTTACCTGATGTTTTGCTTTTTGTATTGGTGTTCTTTGCGGCCTTTTTCATTTTTTCTTTATTTTCGTCCACAAGTTGTATCCCAAGTTCTTTCAACTGAAGCACTATATCTTCTATTTGATCCAATGATTTTAAATCATCGGAGATTGCATCATTAATTTCAGCAAAAGAGAGGGAACCATTTTTTTCACCTTTTTTAATCAATTTTTTTAATTCTTTGTTACTAATCACAACATTCTCTCCAGACGTATTTATCTTATCTGCCATAAAATGCCTCCCAAAGGGATAAAGTTATAGTTGATCATGTAATTGCTGAATTTCTGCCTGTTTTTCCTTTAGCAAATCCATTAAATCTGAATCACAGCCCTTTTCCGCACTTATAATTTTACTTGTTAAAATATTTTCCTGCTTTTTTCTGACTCTAATAATTCTATGTATGATTGACAAAGCCGTTTTGCGAGTATCCTGTTCTGAAAAAAAATCATTCATGGCATAGGTCGCAATAAGTTCCTGGTCCTCGGTATCTTCCATACCAGCCATAACATTTGTAATGAAGGCATTTTTTTTGGGATCCATACTTAAAATTTTCTGTGCCAGATGTTTTAATTTTTCAGAATAAAAATAATCTAAAACCTTTTTGTCTTTAATTTCATCTATGATTTCTGGATAATTCAGCATCAGTGAAATCATCTGTTCTTCTCTTCGATCAGATTCCAGTTTCGCGTCCTGTTTTTTTCCTTCACTTAAAAAAGATTTTTTGCCGGAGTGACTTAAATATTGTTCCCTTACCTTTTCTAAAACTGCTTTTTCATCTATATTCAGGGTTTCTGAAAGCTCTTTTACATATAAAGATCTTAATGCACTGTCTTGAATCAAAACCAGATGGCTTTTCATATCCTCTAAAATCTTGATCCGTCCTTCCACAGACATCCCATGTGAATCAATGGAAACCTGCAGAAGAAACTGCATCATGGTTTTTGCGCCTGAAGCCAGTTCATTAAATGCCTTTTGTCCATGTTTTACCATATATGAATCCGGGTCATTGTTTTCCGGAAGCACAAGGATTCTTGTATCAACTCCCTCATCCATAAAAATTTTAATGCTTCTTTTGGCAGCATTAATTCCAGCTGTATCAGAATCAAAAACCAGCACCATCCTGGATGCATATCCCTTAAGCATCCTGACATGATCCGGTGTTAATGCGGTTCCAAGACTTGCCACTGTGTTTTTAATACCGTGTTGATAAAGGGATAAAAAATCAAAATATCCTTCAACAATGTAGACTAAACCTTCCTGCCGGCAAAATTGCTTTGCCTCATGGAGACCGTAAAGGATACGACTTTTGCTATATACTGGTGTTTCAGGAGAATTCATATATTTTGGCATGGCATCATCCATGACCCTGC
>JAOZRF010000255.1:1472-4851 GCA_029940245.1 Desulfobacula sp. | reverse complement strand
TGAAGAAATGCTGGGAGACAGCGCCTCTTTTCCTGAAAATCTTTTTGTTTAATTTTTTTAATTTACGTGTGACCTTCAGGTTATTTATGACCTTCAGGTTACGTGTGACTTTAGTATGTATGAATAAAAATTTTTTTTTAATTTTTTTGATGCTGTTTTGCATCCTGATGCCGGGTATGGGTGAGGCCTTTGTCCCCCAGGCGCCTCACCTTCTTTACCTGGTTATTTCAAAGATAAAACAACCTGTTGGGATTGAAGCCTTTCAGATCAAAAATATTTCAGGTTACCAGGACAGGGGAAACGAATATATAGAAATAAAAGAAAAATTAATGTATGTATCTCCCAACCGAATCAGAATCCAAATTATTTCAGAACCCATGACAAGTTTCAGTGTTGAATCTGATTTCAGGTTTGTAAAAGTGAAGGATGGGTTTATCATTTCCCATGATAAATCACCAGTTGATATGTACACGGATATCCTTTTTTATCGTGACTATAAAAGTCTTTTAAATCAGTTTAATCCGGCAGGGATTGATACTGACAAAGTATCTCTTCAAAGATATAATGATAGAATTTGCTATGTCATAGGTCGTTCCCTTGAAAAAGGGAAACCCTTTGCAGGGCTCTGGATAGAAAAAGATACGTTTTTACCCATAAGATATGTGGTTGAAAAAAATGGCATGATGGTTGAATTTTTATATCACAACTGGCAGAAATTCAGCAAAACCTGGTACCCTATGCAGGTGAGTATTTTATTGGACAACCAATTGTTTGCAAAGATTGATGTGAAAAGCGTTGCTTTAAAATCAGGGTTTTCAGCCTCTTTATTTGATATCGGGCATATTGAGCAATTATACCCGAAAAATAATTCTGATTCTCTGGATGAGAATTCCAAACAATTTGATGAGCTTGGCAAGCAAATGGAAGAGTTTAAAAAATTATATAAATAAATTTAAACAAGAGAGGAATAATGGCTGAAAATACCAAATATATTTTTGTTACCGGAGGTGTATTGTCATCTTTAGGCAAAGGACTTGCATCAGCTGCCATTGGAATGCTTCTTGAAAGTCGCGGTCTGACTGTTACCATACAAAAACTAGACCCCTATATAAATGTTGATCCCGGCACAATGAATCCATTTCAGCACGGAGAAGTTTTTGTAACAGATGATGGTGCGGAAACAGATCTTGATTTGGGCCATTATGAAAGATTTACCCATGCAAAGCTGGGTAAGAATAATAATTTTACCACGGGTAAAATTTATGACCAGGTGATTACCAAAGAGCGCAAGGGCGAATATCTTGGAGGGACTGTGCAGGTCATTCCGCATATTACCGATGAAATCAAGAAGAGCATCTGCCTTGTGTCCGGAGATGTTGATGTTGTACTTGTTGAGATCGGCGGCACCATTGGTGATATTGAATCCCTTCCTTTTCTGGAAGCCATCCGGCAGTTTAAAACCGATGCCGGGGCATCCAATGTTATTTATATCCATTTGACCCTTGTCCCCTATATCAAAACCGCTTGTGAAGTAAAGACAAAGCCCACACAACACAGTGTGAAAGAGCTTCGAAGTATTGGTATTCAGCCGGATATTCTTCTTTGCAGAACAGAAAGTTATCTGTCCCAGGATATTAAAGCCAAAATAGCCCTTTTTTGTAATGTGGGTGCTGATGATGTTTTTACGGCAAAAGATGTGGATTGTATTTATGAAGTTCCCCTGGTCTACAATAAGGAAGGACTGGGCGATAAGATATTAAAGAAACTGAACATCTGGGCCAGAGCTCCGAGGCTGGATGAATGGAGAGAAGTGGTTGAAAGACTGAAAAATCCTAGATTTTCAGTGAATATCGCCATTGTCGGTAAGTATGTTGATTTAACGGAAAGTTATAAAAGTCTGAATGAAGCACTGACCCACGGCGGAGTTTCAAATGATGCCAGGGTAAATCTTCAATATGTCGATTCGACAAACCTGACAGAAGACAATGTCGTTGAAATTCTTTCTAAAAGTGACGGGGTCCTTGTGCCGGGTGGGTTTGGGTCCAGAGGAATTGAAGGAAAGATTATTGCTGCAAAATATGCAAGAGAGCATAAGGTGCCTTATTTCGGGATTTGTCTTGGCATGCACATGGCAGTGATTGAGATTGCCAGGAATGTGCTTCACCTTGAAGAGGCCCATGGCCAGGAATTTGATCCCTATACCCCATATCCGGTTATTTATCTTATGAAAGAATGGTATGACGAGCAGACCCAAAAAATTGAAAAGCGGGATGAGAGTTCTGACAAAGGCGGGACCATGCGTCTTGGAGCGTATCCTTGTAAACTTGTTCCGGGTACATTTGCCATGAACGCCTATAAACAGGAAGAAATTTCAGAGCGCCACAGACACCGTTTTGAATTTAACAATGAATATAAAGACAGGCTGGTCGAAGAGGCCGGCCTTATCATCAGCGGCACTTCCCCGGATCACGAACTGGTTGAAATAGTAGAGCTTAAAGATCATCCCTGGTATCTTGGATGTCAATTTCATCCGGAATTCAAATCCAAACCCCAGAACCCGCATCCATTGTTCAGGGAGTTTGTCAAAGCATCATTAAAAAATGCTAAAAAATAAATCATGGCAATAGCATTAAGGGTGTGTAATGGGATCAACACAACATGATTTTGACTATATTGTTATCGGGTCCGGCTTTGGCGGAAGTGTCTCTGCATTAAGGCTTTCCCAAAAAGGGTATCGTGTGGGGGTTCTTGAAAAAGGAAAAGAATGGAAGACAGAGGATTTCCCAAAAACAAACTGGAATATTAGAAAATATTTATGGCTGCCTGCCTTTGGTTGTTATGGATATCAGATGCTCACATTGTTTAAGCATGTCATGATTCTTCATGGCGGCGGCGTTGGCGGCGGAAGCCTTGTCTATGCCAACCAGCTTTTGATCCCTCCTGATGATGTGTTTGAAAGCCCTGACTTTTGTATTGAAAATGCCAAAGCAACCTTGATGCCCCATTATGAAACAGCCGGAAAAATGCTGGGGGCCAATTTAAGTCCCCAGGTGGGAAAGGCTGATATCCTGTTAAAAGAAGTGGGCATGGAAATGACAGGGAAAGACACCTTTCATAAAAATGATGTGGGAATATTTTTCGGTGAGCCTGATAAGACGATTCCAGATCCTTATTTTGATGGAAAAGGACCTGACCGGACTGGATGCACCTTTTGCGGTGCCTGTATGATCGGCTGTCCCGTGGGCGCAAAAAATACCCTGGATAAAAATTATCTTTATCTTGCAAAGGGCCTGGGCGCAAAAATTATCCCGGAAACCTGTGTTACAGGTGTAAGAAGGGTTTATGGGGGCTATGAGGTTATAACCGGAAACACTGCCGG
>JAOZRF010000255.1:0-1462 GCA_029940245.1 Desulfobacula sp. | reverse complement strand
TGGTTTTTTTAAAAAAGAAAAAATATATAAGGCCAAAGGAGTTGTTTTTTCAGGTGGTGTTTTAGGTACTGTAAAACTTTTAAGTGAGTGCAGGGACAAAGGAATGCTGCCCAATATTTCCGGTGAACTGGGAAATTTTGTACGAACCAATTCCGAGGTCCTTATCGGTGTTAAATCCAATGATAAAACAAGCAATTGGAATGATCAGATAGCCATAACATCAGGGATTTATCCTGATGCCGACACCCATATTGAAATTGTGAGATTCAACAAAGGATCTGATGTGCTTTTAAATCTTCTCACCATCATGTCCGGTGGTGGCGGAAAGGTTCCAAGGGTGATAAGGTTTCTGGGAAATATCATAAAACATCCTTTGAGATTTATTCGGCTGTTATGGCCTTTGGGCAAGGCTGCCTCCATGTCTGTTCTGCTGGTGATGCAGACGGATAAAAATCATCTGAAGCTGGGATACAAACCAAGGTGGTGGCGGTTTGGCCGTAAATCAATGAATTCTGAAATTCCAGAAGGATTTGAAAGATCTCCAAGCTTTATCCCCATTGCCAATGAAACGGCTAAACGCCTGGCAAAGAAAATAGATGGGATTGCCTTAAGCTCATTTCCCGAGGTTGTTTTAAATCTATCAACGACAGCCCATATTTTAGGCGGGTGCTGCATGGGCGCTTCACCCCAAAATGGTGTTGTTTCCAATAAAGGGGAATTGTTTAATTATCCCAATCTTTATGTGGCCGACGGCTCTATTGTATCAGCCAATCTTGGCGTAAATCCAAGCCTTACCATCACAGCACTTTCAGAATATATCATGTCAGAAATTCCCAATAGTTCACAAAATTAAAATAAGGTAAATATGGATAAAAAGTTTATAAAATAAGTTAAAATCAAGATATATGGTTTTGATAGTTATAAAAAATTAAAAATTTTCCTTATAAAATAAAATTATTGCTTGACAAATATTTATGGATTTGCTTACCATTAAAAAAAATAGAGCAGCCAAATTTTGTTTTCCCGCCCTTTTTTTGGATCTTAAGTCGAAGCTGTCTTTTTTTTTAATGTGTTACATATTATTAAACTGATATAATTAAGGAGAAAATCATGCCAATCAAAGAAAATACGCTCATCCTTGACGGTTATACATTAACCATTGAAGAATTGATGAAAGCCGGTAAAGATTTGTCTATGAAAGTTGAAGTTGACGAAAAGAACTGGCCCAAGATTCGTGAATGTCGGGAACTGGTCGATAAATGGGCCAATGAAGAACGTTGTATTTATGGTGTAAATACAAGTTGCGGCGGTCTGGTTGACTATCTTCTGCCCAGGGAAAGAGATAATGATTTTCAGAAAAATCTTGTCAGAAGTATTACTACCCAGGTGGGCAGACCCTTTGAAGACACACTTGTCAGAACCTTTATGATCGCAAGGGCCAATTCACTTTGCCGCGGTTTTT
>JAOZRF010000008.1 GCA_029940245.1 Desulfobacula sp. | reverse complement strand
CAGCCTGCTGATATAGCTAAAAATGATTCCGGTAATGTAATAATTAATCTACAGATCAAAGGAACAATTCAAAATCCGAAAATTAAACTGGGCCAGGGGACAAAATGAAGAAAATTTTTACTATAATAAATCTGGTTTTTATATTTTTTATTATAGATTTTTCCATATTAGCCCTTTATGAGCATTTTGTCAGTGAATTTGAAATTGATGATTATTCCAAAATTTCGGATGTGCAGCAGCAAAAGCGTGGAAAGAAAAAAATTCAGAATAAATCCTATTACAAAATGATTGCCGATCGTGACCTGTTTAAAACGGGGAAGCTTAAAAAATCTGTAGATAAGCAGCCGGCAAAACCTGTAGTAGAGCCAGTCAAAGAAATCCAGTTAACCAAGCTTAAACTTGAACTCAAAGGTACTGTCACGGGCACAGGATCAAAACCGTTTGCCATTATCAAGAAAAAGGGTGCAAGAAAAGAGCATCTCTATAAAACTGGTGATGCTGTTGTTGACCTGGCTGTGATAAAGGCGATATTAAGGGAAAGGGTTGTATTATTGGTTGACGGCAAGGAAGAGACGCTTCTCATGAAAAAAAGCGAAATTAAAAAAAATTTTAATACGGGTGTCAATGTCCCTGATGAAGACCCTAAAGAGAAAATCGTTAATAATGTCTTGTTAACATGGGCCGATGTCGATAAATGGACTAAAGATTTGGAAAATTTGAGAAAACAGGTCAGGGTCAGCCCCCATTTTGATAACGGTGAGATGGATGGCTTTCGGGTAACGGGAATAAAACAAAATTCTGTTTTTTATAAGCAACTGGGATTGAGAAATGGAGATGTTGTGGCAGGGGTCAATGAACAGGAGATCAAATCTATAGAAGATGTTATAAAATTTTATAATGAGTTCAAACAAATGGATGGCAAGGGTGTCATGGACATTGATATAAAACGCGGTGGGTCACAAGAAAAAATTATATATTCAATTGAGTAAGGTATTTATGATGATGAAAACGTTACAAAAAAACAGCAGAGCTTTATGCACCATTTTAGTTTTTTCCCTGATATTTTTGAATTTAAGTTTTGTCTTTGCTGAGGAAAAGAAAGAAGCTATCCAGGAAAAATATGTCTCCATAGATTTTAATGATGTTGATATAAGGGTTTTTATAAAGTTTATCAGTGAACTGACCAATGAAAATTTTATTATTGACCACAAGATCAAAGGAAAAGTGAATATTATTTCTCCGGGTAAGATTAGTGTAAAAGAAGCCTATAAAGTGTTTGAATCCGTTCTTGAAGTTCACGGGTTCACTGCCGTAAAGGCAGGGGAAATTTCAAAGATCATTCCCAAATCTTATGCCCACTCAAAGAATGTGGAAACAAAATTTAAAACCAGCCCTGGTGTGACTGAAGATAAAATAGTAACCCAATTGATTCCCTTAAAATATGCTGACCCCAATGATATTAAAAAACTTTTTGCGCCCTTTGTATCCAAGGGAAGCATTATTCTGGCATATACTCCTACAAAAACCCTGATTATAACGGATGTGTATTCAAATATTAAACGATTGATTAAAATTATTAATGCCATTGATATAAAAGATGTGGGTCGTCAGATATCCGTTATCCCTGTCGAGCATGCTGATGCAGTTAAGCTTGTGAAAACGCTGAATACACTTTTCCGGGCAAAAATTACAAAAGGGAAAAAACCAGCATCTGATGAGATTGTTAAATTTATTGCAGACGAGAGAACCAATACCATTATTGTTCTGGCTAACGAGGTTGATATCGCAAGGATCAAAGAGCTTATAGCGATCATGGATAAAGAGGTTCCAAAAAGCGATGCAAAGATTCGCGTCTATTATCTTGAAAACGCAAAGGCTGAAGAAATGGCAACAGTGCTTCAATCCCTTTCCGGCAAGACACAATCACAGGATAAAGGGAAAAAAAAGGCTCCCGTCGTATCTGATAAAGTAAAAATTACAGCAGATAAAGCCACCAACAGCCTGATTATAATGGCAGATAAGGACGACTATCTGGTGCTGGAAACCGTTATCAAAAAACTGGATATACCGCGGCCCATGGTCTATATTGAAGCCCTGATCATGGAGGTCCGGGATACAGATGACTTTTCCCTGGGGGTTGAATGGATGGCCGCAACCTCTGCTGGGGAAATTGATGGACAGGCTGCCGGTGTCTATGGGGGATTTACTAAGGAAAGCGCTAATACTGGTATCGCAGCTTTACCAACCGTCGTTGGTGGTAGTTACTTAAGTGTTCCCAATGGACTTGCCATGGGTGTCATGGCTGAGGCGATCAAAATCGGTGGAATTACTTTTCCAAACCTTGGTGCTGCTATCAGGGCCATGAAAAAAAATGAACAGGTGCATATCATTGCCACCCCACAGATCATGACCACGGATAATGAGGAAGCCGAGATCAGTGTGGGTGAAAATATTCCCTATAAAACATCCACGGGCACCAATGCTTCAGTTGCAGAATATACAAATTTTGAATACAAGGATGTGGGTGTGACCTTGAAAATTACCCCCCAGATCAGCCAGGAGCGGTTTGTCCGGCTGAACATTTATCAAAAAATTGAAAAAGTATCGTCAACGGGAGAAAATACGCCGACAACATTGAAACGCACGGCCCAGACAACGGTTGTGGTAAAGGATGCAGCCACAGTGGTTATCGGCGGATTGATCGGGGAAGACTTGAATTCAACGGATTATGAAGTGCCCTGCCTGGGAGGTATTCCCATTGCCGGGAACCTGTTTAAATCCACCAGCAGAAAAGGGGTCAAGACAAATCTGTATATTTTTATAACCCCCCATATTATTCAGAATCCTGCAGAGGCGGAAAAAATTTATCAGGAAAAACATAAGCAGATTTCAAAGATAACGGAGAAAACCATTAATTTATATAAGGACAATAAGGACAATAAGGACAATAAGGACAATAAGGACAATAAGGACAATAAGGACAGCAAAAAAGAATAAAAGCAGGCAGAATCTATGAAAATTGAAACGCTTTCCAGTATAATACAAAACCGGTTCGGCATATCAAAGGATATGGTGATTGCGGCAGAAGATTCTGCTGAAAAGCATGGAGAATCTCTTAAAGACTCTCTTATAAAGAAAAAGATTGTTAGTGAAAAATTAATTTTAAAAGCATTTGAATTGCAATATAACATTCCTTTCCGGGAACAGCTGGATTTTAAAGGTATCAATTCTGATTTTACAAATGTTATTCCCATACATTTTTTAAAAAAATATTATATCGTGCCTCTGGTAAAAAATGATGAAGACGTGAACCCATCAGTTCAGGAATCTGTCATTGCTGTTAATGATCCGGCATCTTTACAGGCTGTGGATGATCTTGTCTCCTTATTGAAAATTGAAAATTATAAGCTCGTCCTGTCAACCAGAGGCGAAATTCTCTCAACCATTAATAATTTTTATGATAAAAAGAGTGACAGTGCTCAGCAAATCGTTGATGGTATGGAAGATGATGATAGTATTATCAGTAAGATCAAGCAGACTTCCGACCTTCTTGATGATACGAGTGATGCCCCGATAATCAAATTGGTGAATCACATGATTTCACAATCAGTAAAAGCAAAAGCAAGCGATATTCATATTGAACCCGGTCGGAACAGTTTAAAAATACGGTACAGAATTGATGGTATCCTTTATGACTTTCTCGAGCCGCCAAAGTGGATACAGTCTTCCTTGATCACACGGCTTAAAGTTATGGCGGATATGGATATTGCTGAAAAACGCCTTCCCCAGGACAGCCGCATTGAAGTCTGTATCGGTAATAAGGATATTGACATCAGAATTTCAACCATTCCCACAACACTTGGTGAAAGGGTGGTGTTAAGGCTACTTGATAAATCCAGTTCCCTTCTTACCTTGTCCCAGTTTGGTATCGCCCCTGAAAAACTGAAACTTATCAGGAAACTTTCTTCCATGTCTCATGGTATTATCCTTATGACGGGTCCTACCGGAAGTGGGAAAACAACAACTCTATATGCCATGCTTTCGGAAATCAATACACCGGATATTAATATCATTACGGTGGAAGACCCCGTTGAATATAAGCTTGATGGAATTAATCAGATTCAGGTGAATTCAAAAATAGGTCTTACCTTTGCAAAAAGTCTCAGGTCAATAGTAAGACAGGACCCGGATGTTATACTGATCGGAGAGATACGCGACCATGAGACCTCTTCCATTGCAGTACAGTCTGCCCTCACAGGTCACCTTGTGTTATCAACACTTCATACAAATGATTCTGCCAGCGCAATCACCCGTCTGGTTGATATCGGGATAGAACCCTTTCTTATTACTTCCGCAGTAAGGGCTGTAATCGCCCAGCGTTTGATAAGGGTTTTATGCAATGAATGCAAAGAAGAATATATGCCCGATGCCATGGATCTGAAAAGCATAGGTCTTGGAGAGGATGGGTGTGCTCAGAAAAAGATTTTCAAAGCAAAAGGTTGCAGCAAATGTTTTAATACGGGATATAAGGGAAGAACCCCTATATTTGAAATACTTGTTCTTGATCATTATCATAAATCCCTTATTTTAAAGTCGTCTGATTCAACAAAAATAAGGGATCTTGCTATTAAACAGAATATGACAACATTGCTTCAGGATGGCGTTGAAAAAATATTTAAAGGTATAACAACAATAGAGGAGATTTTACGTGTTACCCAGGTATAACAGGTGTTCTATTGCATGGGGCCCCATTGTTTTTATCCTGATATCAGCATCACTGGTCTGTGCACAGGAAAAAGCGCAATCAAATTATTTTCCGGACGTTATCCATTTTTACCAGGAATATATTTCGCCTGTTGATGGTGACAGGTGCTCCATGTATCCGTCATGTTCGATATATTTTAAAAAATCTGTCAAAAAACATGGTTTATTAACAGGCTGGATAATGGGTCTTGACCGACTTGTCAGGTGCGGCGGGGATGAAGTGAAAAATTCTTTTCCAGTCTGGATAGATGGAAGAAAACATACCTATGATCCCGTTGAAAATAATGATTTCTGGTGGTCGGATAAATGAAAAAAAAATTACCGGTTATTTTTTTATGGATTTTTCTGTTGTTTCCGATTAACGGGTTTTCCAAAGATGTCGTGATAGTAGATGCGCTAAGGCAATATCAACTTGCACAGACTTTATTTGAAGAAAAAGACTTTTCTGCGGCAGCTTATGAATATATAAGATTTTTTCACTTATTTCCCAATCATGAAAAAGTTGCCGGGGCCAAATACCAGACGGGCATTTGTTTTTTTTATGCCGGCAGGTTTGAAGATGCCGGACGACATCTTGAGAAAATAGCCTCGGATTTTTCTGATTCAGGATTTGCTCCGGATGCCATGTTTACACTGAGTGAATTGTATGTGACCACTGATGACCCGGGCAAGGCCGCATCTGTTCTCAGGGATTTGCTTACGCTTACCCAGAATACCAGTGTCCATGATAGAGCATGCTTTATGCTCGGATGGCTGCTCCTTGACAAAGCTGATGTCTTAAAATCCAGAAGCGATTATAAAGTATATCCGGTCAGGGAAGCTGAAAAATATTTTTCAATGATCAGTTCTGAAGGTAAAAAAAAATACAGGATTGAGGACAGCATGACATCTCTTGAAAAGATTCGTCATTTAAAAAAGAAAAGTCCTGCCGTGGCCGGTGTTTTGTCTATTATTCCCGGGGGAGGGTTTTTATATTGCGGAAGATATCGAGATGCCCTGATCTCATTTCTTTTAAATTCATCACTTATTCTGGCTGCATATCAGTCATTTGAAAACGATAATAATTTTCTTGGTGGTGCTATTTCTTTTGTTGAAGCAGGTTTTTATACTGGTAATATTTATGGATCTGTTTCCAGTGCCCATAAATACAACAAACAAAAACAAAAAGAGTTTATTGATAACCTAAAACAGGAATATCTTACCAATCAAGATAAAATATCTTTTCAGACCGGCTTGATAAACAACGGTGTCGCGTTAATGTTTAAATATAATTTTTAAACTCAACTTTCGGTCTTAAGTGCCCACTCAAACAATTATTTGACCAGCTGATTCATTTCAAAAATCGGCAGACAGATTGACAGAACAATAAAACCAACGACAACAGCCATTACAAGTATAATAACCGGCTCAAGCAGGGATGTCATACCGACAATGGTTGTTTCTATTTCATCATCATATACCTGGGCTGTTTTTTTCAACATGGATTCAAGATTGCCGCTTTGTTCACCTACTTTTATCATTTGTACAGCCAGATATGGGAAATTATTATTTTGACTCAATACATCACCCAGTTCCCGGCCGCGTTCAACTTCTTTTTTTGCATCAATTAAGGCATTCTTGATTATTTTGTTACCCGTAACATTTTGGACGATTTCAAGGGCATCCAGCAAAGAGACCCCATTTTCCAGCAAAGACCCCAGGGTTCGTGTTAATCTTGCAACTGATATCTTTTGAACAAGTTCTCCAACCACGGGAAGTTTTAAAATGAATTTATCTATTGCAGTTTGAACGGACAGTTTTTTTATTATTATTTTATATGAAAAAATTGTCAATATTATAAAACCGAGAATCATCAGCCACCATTGTCTTAAAACATGACTCGTGTGGATTAAAATTTGAGTTGTCAGAGGGAGTGAGTGGTTCATTTCTTCAAAGATCGAGGTAATATTGGGAACGATAACAGTCAAAAGAAAGAAAAGAACCCCTGCGCCGATAAGGGTCATCAAAATAGGGTAGGCCATTACAGATTTGAGTTTGCTGTTCAATTTATGCTGTTTTTCAGAAATATCAGCCAATCGCTCTAAAACAATTTCCAGTGTGCCTGAAGCTTCCCCCGCCCTGACCATGTTGATGTATATGTTTGAAAAAATATCAGGATATTGAGCCAGGGCATCAGCAAAACTGCTTCCTTCTTCAATGGAATCTTTAATTTTGGATAATACGCGCTTAAAAGATTCTTTTTTGGTTTGGGGAAGCATGGTGTGCAGAGCAGTGGTAAGTGGAAAACCGGCTGCAATAAGGGTGGCAAGCTGTCTTGTCATCATTGCAATCTCGGAAACCCGTATTTTTGAATAGGAAAATGAAAAACTTTTTTTCTGTTTGCCGGCCTGGGTTTTTACCTCAGTCATTGAGGTCGGAAATATTTTAGAACTGCGTAGTTTGATTGTAGCATTTCTGATGTTGTCTGCATCTATTAGGCCGGAAATATTATTTCCTTTTTTGTTTAAAGCTTGATATTCATAAACAGGCATTATTTTTTATCCTCATGTATCCGTGCAATGATTTCTTTTAAGAGTTTTGCCGCCACCATGGATGTCATTGAACCAAGATCCCGGTCTGGATTATATTCAACAATATCCGCGCCAATGATTTTTCCCTTTAGATTTTGAATGATATCAATGACCTGTCTGGTTGTCATTCCCCCGGGCTCATGTTTAATTAATTTGCAGGTTGGTATTTGGGTTCCAAGTGTTTATTCCCTCTTTTTTCTTAACAGATTCAAGGATGATATCCAGAAATGAATTCCTGGAAATTTCAATTGCTCCCATACTTAAGAGATGGTTTGTTGTTACCTGGCAGTCAATTAGATCAAAATTCTGATTGTTTAAATGGTTTGAAAGGGCGACCAGAGCAATTTTAGATGCATCACTTTCAAAGGAAAACATGGATTCTCCAAAAAAGGTTTTGCCGAGGCAAACGCCATACAGGCCCCCCACTAATTTGTTTTCTCTCCAGGTTTCAATGGAATGGGCATATCCAAGTGTATGAAGCGTTGTATAAGAATCAATCATTTCATCCACAAGCCAGGTTCCCGCATGTTCTTTTTTCCTTGGTTTTGCACAGGAACCAATGGTTTGCTCAAATGCCGTGTCAATAGTAACGCTATAAATATTTTTTTTTATTTTTTTATTAAGGCTTTTTGAAATTTTAATATTTTTTGGTAATAGAATCAGCCTTGGATCAGGTGACCACCAGAGAAAGGGTTCATCCTTTGAGAACCAGGGAAAGATTCCATTTTTATATGCAAGCAGAAGTCTTTGGGGGGAAAGATCTCCCCCGATACATAAAAGTCCGTCAGATCTTGCAAGCCAGGCCGGGGGAAAATCTAAGTTTTTTGATAACCTGAAAATAGGCATTCAGCTTTTAAATATAAAATTAAGCGTATTATTGCGAAGACCAATGGATATTGTACCGCCTTTTTCCAATTTGCCGAAAAGGATTTCATCCGTGATCTTATCTTTTATCTGGGCCTGGATAATTCTTGCCAAAGGTCGGGCACCGAATTTAGGGTCATAACCTTGCTTTGCAAGAAAGGATCGGGCTTTGGCAGAATAGGTTAAGCTGACTTTTCTGGCCTTGAGCATGGATTTAAGTTCTTTCATGTTTTTATCAACAATTAATTCCATGATCTTAGGAGACAGATGGTTAAATTGTACAATACCGTCGAGCCGGTTTCTAAATTCAGGGCTGAATGTTTTTTCAGCGGCTTTTAATCCTTTGGTATCCATATTTGCTGCTTGAGAGCCAAATCCAATGGAATTGGCACTCATTTCCCTTGCACCTGCATTGGATGTCATGATGATGATAACATTTCTGAAATCAGCTGATTTGCCGGTATTGTCCGTCAGGGTTGCATAGTCCATAACCTGCAAAAGAATATTATACAGATCCATATGGGCTTTTTCAATCTCGTCAAGCAATAGAACGCAGTGAGGATGTTTTCTGATACTGTCAGTCAGAATCCCGCCCTGCTCAAAGCCGACATATCCTGGTGGGGCCCCGATAAGTCTTGAAACAGCATGCTTTTCCATGTATTCGCTCATATCAAATCTTAAAAATTCTATTCCCATATAATGAGCAAGCTGTTTTGCAACCTCGGTTTTGCCGACACCTGTCGGTCCCATGAAAAGGAATGATCCAATGGGATGATCCGGAGTTGCCAGGCCGGCCCTTGATCTTTTAATGGAGGTGGTCAAGGTTTCAATGGCATCATTTTGTCCAAATATAACATTAAACATTTTTTTTGGAAGGGATGAAAGGTTGGCCTTATCCGTGGATGTAACACTTGTGACAGGCACTTTGGCAATTTTAGCGACAATTTTTTCAATATCTTTGGGACTGACTATTTTCCGTTTGCCTTTTCCCTTGAGTCGCAGAAAGGCACCTGTTTCATCAATCACATCAATGGCTTTGTCCGGCAGGAGCCGATCATTGATATATTTATCCGACAGATATGCCGCAGCTTCAATTGTCTGGGCAGTGTACATCAGGCCGTGATGCTTTTCATAGTAAGGTTTAAGGCCATTTAAAATCTGAGTTGTTTCTTCAACTGAAGGCTCGCAGATTTCAATTTTTTCAAATCTCCTTGAAAAAGCACGGTCTTTTTCAAAATGGTTTTTGTATTCTTCATAGGTTGTTGTACCGATACATTTTATATCTCCCGAGGAAAGAGCTGGTTTTAAAATATTTGAAGCATCCATGGACCCGCTGGAGGTTGCACCAGCTCCTACCACGGTATGGATTTCATCGATAACCAGCAATGCATTTTCTTTGGATTCAAGGGAGTTGATAACATCTTTCATACGTTGTTCAAAGTCTCCTCGATATTTTGTTCCGGCAAGAAGTGTGCCCATATCAAGGGAGTATAATTCACAATTTTCTAAAAGATCAGGTACCCGTTTATCATTTATCAATATGGCAAGCCCTTCGGCAATGGCTGTTTTTCCAACTCCGGGATCTCCCACCAGAATAGGATTGTTTTTTCTTCTGCGGCAAAGAACCTGCATGACCCTGTCCATCTCATCAATTCTTCCGATGAGCGGGTCAATTTTTTTATCTTTTGCCTTTTGCAAAAGATTTGTTGTAAATATTTCCAGGGGTTCTTTTTTTGTCTGCTGCTGTTTTGATTTTCTGTCAGCAGGGTTGAATATTCTCCGGGACGGGTCAATAGACAGGGGGGGCTTTATTGTCGGTTCTGGAGCATGGGAAATTAATTTTAATACGTCAAGACGGGTAATCCCTTCTGATTCCAGATAGAATGCAGCATGGGAATCTTTTTCCTGAAAAATGGAGGCAAGAATATCCCCTAGGTTGACCTCACTTTTTTCCGCGGAACGTGCATGGTTGATGGCACGCTGTATCATTCGCTGAAAACCTATGGTCTGTTGCAGCACATATTCTTCGCTTGTGTCGATTCTGGTTAATTTTTCATTAAAGAATTTTTCAAGTTCTGCTTTTATCTGTTCCGGGTTGCCGCCACATTTTTCAATGGTCTGGGCACCTGTTTCATGGTTAAGGATTGCATAAAGAACGTGTTCAACACATACATATTCATGCCTTCTTTTTTTTGCCTCCCTTACGGCAAAACCTAAGGTTGTACTGAGTTCTTTGCTAATCATATCTACTCCTTTTCCATTGTACTTTTTAAAGGAAAACCTTTACCGGTTGCCAGGTTGTACACTGTTTCAATTTTAGTTTCTGCGATCTGTCTTGGATAGAGACCGCATATTTCTTTTCCTTTATTATGTACATTAAGCATTATTTCTGTTGCTTTTTCAAGTGATTTTCCAAAAATGGTTATAAGAATTTGTACCACAAATTCCATGCTGGTATAGTCGTCATTATGCAGGATAACTTTATACATGGGCGGAAGATCGTTTTTTGATCTTGAGGAAACACCCTGTTTTATTTCGGTGTCAGTGGATGTCATTATCAATATTTCCTAAGGCATGCAGCATTTTTTGTATTTTTTGCCGCTTCCACAGGGGCAGGGGTCATTTCTTTTTATCTTTTTAGATGACCGTTTTACAGGCTGCTTTATGCTGGATTCGTCTGAATGTGAAAAGGTAAGGTTTTCCTGTTCTTTTTTTTTCATTTCACTCACCTGGGAAGGGGTCGATATCTGGATCTTGAATAAAATTTCAACAATTTCTTCTTTAATCCTTTCCATCAACCCATGGAACATGTCAAAGCCTTCTTTTTTATAAATCCGCAAAGGATCCTGCTGTGCATATCCACGAAGCCCGATACCTTCTTTTAAATGATCCATGGATAAAAGATGTTCTTTCCACCTGTTATCAACCGTTTGAAGGATGATATGCCTTTCAATCTGCCTTGTGATATCCTTGCCAATGGAAGCTTCTCTTCTATTGTACAGGTCTTTTACCTGTTCAAAAAATATTTTTGACAATTGTTCCGGACTATTGTTTTCATTCACTGCAGTTTCAAGGTCAGGGTCAAAATTAAAGACTTGTTTGATTCTTTTTTTCAGGCCGTTTAAATCCCATTGTTTGACAGGGGTTTTTTCAACAACAAATTCATCAACAATATCATACGTTTTATCTTCGATCATTTCCATGACAACGGGTTTTAAATTTTCTTCCATCAATGCTTTGCGTCTCTGCTGATAAATTACTTCCCTTTGCTGATTCATTACATCATCATATTCAAGCAGATGCTTTCTGATTTCAAAGTTATGGCCTTCAACCTTTGACTGGGCATTTTCGATGGCTTTGCTGATAAAGGAATGTTCAATATGCTCTCCTTCTTCAATACCCAGTTTGTCCATAACCGTATGGATTCTATCACCACCAAAGATTCTTAAAAGATCATCTTCCAGGGAAAGATAGAATCTTGAAGATCCCTCATCCCCCTGTCTGCCTGAACGACCGCGAAGCTGGTTGTCAATACGTCTGGATTCATGTCGGGATGTGCCCAGAATATGAAGCCCGCCAAGAGCTTTAACCCCTTCACCAAGAACAATATCAGTACCCCTGCCAGCCATATTGGTGGAAATGGTAACCGCTCCTTTCTGCCCCGCATTGGCAACGATTTCAGCCTCAGCTTTATGATGTTTTGCATTTAAAACAGTATGTTTGACACCTCTTTTTTTAAGTTTTGTACTCATATCCTCGGAAATATCAATGGAAATCGTCCCCACAAGAACTGGCTGTCCCTTTTTATGCAGTCGTATAA
This sequence comes from Desulfobacula sp., assembly GCA_029940245.1. Taxonomy (GTDB): domain Bacteria; phylum Desulfobacterota; class Desulfobacteria; order Desulfobacterales; family Desulfobacteraceae; genus Desulfobacula. The sequence continues at coordinate 5,445 of JAOZRF010000008.1, read as the reverse complement.
TTTCTTTTATTGCAGCATCATATTTTTCTTTTTTTGTTTTGTATATCAAATCTGGAAAATCTTCCCGGATCATTTTCTGATTGGTCGGGATTACCAGGACATCCAGATCATATATTTTTTTAAATTCAGGTGCTTCAGTTTCAGCAGTACCGGTCATACCGGATAATTTGTTATACATCCTGAAATAATTTTGGAACGTGATGGAGGCAAGGGTCTGATTTTCATTTTCTATTTTAACATTTTCTTTTGCTTCCAGAGCCTGGTGGAGCCCTTCACCATAACGGCGACCCGTCATTAAACGTCCTGTAAATTCATCAACAATGATCACCTGGTTATTTTTAACAATATAATCTGTATCTCTCTTGAAAATTGTGTGTGCCTTCAATGCCTGGTTTAAGTGATGAAGTATTTCTATATTTGCCGGATCATATAGATTGTCCACTTTGAGAAGGTCTTCACCCTTGGCAATTCCGGCTTCCGTCAGAGAAACACTTTTTGATTCTTCATCAAGGGTGTAATCTATATCTTTTTTAAAGCCCGGAAGAATGGTATTTACATGGGTGTAAAAATGGGTAGATTTTTCAGCAGCCCCGGAAATAATTAAAGGTGTTCTGGCCTCATCAATGAGAATACTGTCAACTTCATCCACAATGGCAAAATTTAACTCTCTCTGGGCAAGGGATTCCTTGTCAAATTTCATGTTATCTCTTAAATAATCAAACCCAAACTCATTGTTTGTGCCATAGGTAATGTCAGCATTATATGAGCGTTTTCTTTCCTGATCATCAATATCATGGAGAATGGCACCAACGCTCAATCCCAGGAAATTATAAATTTTGGCCATCCATTCAGCATCCCGTTTGGCCAGATAATCATTTACAGTGACAATGTGAACACCTTTTCCAGATAATGCATTTAAGTAGGCAGGAAGGGTGGACATCAATGTTTTTCCTTCACCAGTCTTCATCTCAGCAATGGATCCCCGGTGAAGTGCAATACCGCCAATCAACTGGACATCAAAATGACGAAGTCCCAGGATCCTGACCGATGTTTCCCGCACAAGGGCAAAGGCTTCGGGTAAAATTTGGTCCAGTGTTTCCCCTTTTTCAATCCTTTCTTTGAATTCAATTGTTTTTTGAGGGATTTGCTCATCTGATAAAAGTTTCATTTGAGGTTCAAGAAGATTAATTTCATCAATAATCGGCTGGAGATTTTTTATAATTCTGTCATTGTTAGACCCGAAGATCTTTGTAAAAATATTGAATACCATGTATTGTCTGCCTGTTATTTAATAGTATTTAGCTGTTGCCTGTGAAATATATAAGCATTAATTTTAAAAATGAAAACAAAAAATTAAAAATATTTTTTGTTCAGGGGGAAAAAACAAAAAATTAAAAAGAATAAAGATTAATTTAGAATATAGTTTAAAGGATTTACAGGTGTTCCATTGAGGTGAACTTCATAATGCACATGGGGGCCTGTACTTTGTCCAGTGTTGCCCAGAAGGGCAATGACATCACCCCGTTTAACTTTTTGACCCCGTTTAACCAGGATTTTTTTCAAATGCCCATAACGGGTGTCCAGACCATTACCATGATCAATAATGACCTCATTGCCAATATACCTTTTCCGGGCAGCATAAGAGATTTTGCCATCGGCCGGGGCAATCACTTTTGTTCCTATCCTGTTTGAAATATCTAACCCTGAATGAAACTCTTTTTTACCGGTAAAAGGGGATTTGCGATATCCGAACTTTGATGTAATCCATCCTTGAACCGGTTTTATGGAAGGAGTAGATGCCAGACGGTTTCTTTTTTGCTCAAGCTGTTTAATCAGATCGTCAAAATCAAGGGCCTGGTTTTTTACAGCAAGACTTGTCTGGTTGATCTGCTGGTGCATTTCACGCATCAAATTGTTATGCTTTTTTTCAAGGGGAATATCCGGGTCAAGCTCATCTGTCGGTATTCCCCCTATACCGATTAAGCCGCTGGAATCACTGGTTTGATCTATATCTGCAATAAGCCGTACTTTATCTTCAAACTTTGAGAGATCATCCACCTGTTTTTTTAAGGTTTCTATTTTGCCGGCAAAACTTTGGATTTGAGTTCTTTGATTTTTAATCTCCGTTTGCTGGTGACGAATGGTTTGAGTTAAAAGCATAGAGTTGTTTGTTTGGTTTTTCAGTTTAAAATAGTCATATCCTATTAAAGATGCCACACCAATGGCAGAAAAAACGATGAAAAGTGCAAGCATTAATACAGTCTTGTGAATAGACAATTCTTTGATACTATAATTTGTATCGGACTGAAACCATATTTGAATTCGTTTATTCATTAATATCCTTATTATTCAGATATTTTTTATATGTCAAGTACAATGTTCGTTATAAAGGCCCTTGAAAAGAATTTAATCCCATTGCATCATCAAGATCGAACATTATGTTCATGTTTTGAACTGCCTGCCCGGCAGCACCCTTTAACAGGTTGTCAATGGCGGAAATGATAATAATTTTTTTTGTTTTTTCATCAAAGTGAAATCCGATATCGCAGCAGTTTGTTCCTCGGACATGGGAAATCGCCGGATACATATTCTTGTCAAGGACGCGTACAAAATATTCTTTTCCATAATACGCATGAAAGGCTTTTCTTATTTTATCTTCAGTTACATTATCATTTGCCCGGGCATAAATTGTTGATAACATTCCCCTTGTTAAGGGAAGCAGGTGTGGGACAAAGGTGATGGAGACTTTTTGTTGTGAGTGAATACTTAAAATTTCATTTATTTCCGGAGTATGCCTGTGATTTCCAATTTTATAGGCAGTAAAGGATTCATTGGCCTCACAAAAATGAGAGGAAAGAGACAAGGAACGTCCTGCACCGCTTACGCCTGATTTTGAATCTGAAATAATGCCATCGGGCTGAATCAACCCTTCTTTTAAAAGCGGAAGCAGGGGTAATAAAATGCTTGTCGGATAACAGCCCGGGTTGCCCACAAGGGTTGATGCCTTAATCTGGTCCCGGTATATTTCGCTGAGACCGTAGACACTCTGTTTTAAAAGATGTTTTGATGTATGTTCCTGGTAGGCACCTTCATATACTGCAGCATCCGTAAATCTAAAGTCAGCAGATAAGTCAATAACTTTTATATTATGTTCCATAAGTATTGGTACATACTGCATTGATATTTTGTGCGGCAGTGCTAAAAACATAAGGTCAATTTTTCCGGAAAGAGATTGAATATCAAAGTCTTCTAAAATCATATTTTCAAACCCTCTCCCAAATCCTCTCCCAAATCCTATCATTGATGGAAAAATATCTGTCAATGAGCGTCCTTTATAACTATTTGAAGTAATTGCACACAATTTGGTTTCCGGATGATTGGAGATCAGTTTGACAAGTTCAACACCAGTATAACCTGATGCTCCTGCAATGCCTACATTAATCATATTTTTCCTTACTTAAATCTCAAATTTTAATGTATTTTATTAAAGTATGATCCTCACCCTGCAATTCTGTATTAATAATACCCGATATCACTTCCCAGTCACCTTTTGCAAGGCCGGCACCGATTTTTGGATACCCGATCCGTTTATGACCAAAATTTTTCTTTATCCTGGCAAAAAGATTTTTTACGGCCACATAATCAACCAAAGGGCCATGACCTGAAAACTCATATTGTGTATATCCGTTAATAATAGTGAAGACCTTGTCGTTTCTGTTAATATCTGCCAGAGAATATGTACCCAGTTTTTTCCTGTCTCCCAATGGGGTTTTTAGATCGGCTTGATAGGCCTCGGGAAAGTTATCCCTGATAGATTTTGCAATGCCTGCTCCCATGGTGCAAAAGCAGTTGCAACCATGAACAATGACATCAAACCGGCCGGATAGCGCAAATTCAATCAGGTTGCCTTTTAAAACAGTCATCAATAAAAAATAATGCTAATGAAGAATCTGGCTGAGAAACATTTTGGTTCTGTCATTTTGAGGGGTATTGAAAAATGCTTCTGGTTCGTTTTCTTCAATAATCTCGCCTTCATCCATAAAAAGAACCCTGTGGGCAACACTTTTTGCAAAACCCATTTCATGGGTTACGACAACCATGGTCATTCCATCCTGTGCCAGGCTTATCATAACATCAAGGACTTCTTTTACCATTTCAGGATCAAGGGCTGAAGTGGCTTCATCAAAAAGCATTATATTGGGTTTCATGCAGAGACTTCGTGCAATTGCCACCCTCTGCTGCTGGCCTCCGGATAATTGTCCTGGAAATTTCGCTGCCTGTTCTGCAATCTGAACTTTTTCAAGATAATACATTGCTATTTCTTCAGCTTCTCTTTTTGGCGTTTTCCTAACCCATATAGGCCCTATTGTTAAATTTTCAAGAATTGAAAGGTGGGGGAAAAGATTGAAATGCTGGAACACCATTCCAACTTCAGATCTGACTTTTTCAATGTTTTTAAGGTCCTTGGTAAGCTCAATACCATCAACAATTATTTGTCCTTTCTGGTGCTCTTCAAGTCTGTTTATACATCTTATAAGTGTTGATTTCCCAGATCCGGATGGGCCGCAGACAACAATACGCTCTTTTCTTTTAATATTGAGATTAATATTTTTTAAAACATGGAAATCACCATACCATTTATGCATATTGACAATTTTGATGACGGTATCTTCACTTGAAATATCGACTTTTTCAGCATTTTCTGTGTTCATAAATAATCGCTTTATAAAAGATAGTTAATAATAATTATTTTAAGTCCGTATTAAGTTCTTTTTCCAGCTTTCTGCTATAAGTAGACATAAAAAAGCAGCATATAAAATAAATTAACGCTATAAAGATATATGCTTCTGCTGAAAATCCCATCCATTTTGGTTCTGATAATGTTGTCTGTGTTGTTTTTAATAAATCGTATAATCCGATAATAACAACAAGGGATGTGTCTTTAAAGGCAGAAATTAAAACACTGACAGACGGCGGGATAACAATTTTTAATGCCTGGGGCAGGATAATCAGTCGCATGGTCTGATAATAATTTAATCCAATGGAATCAGCCGCTTCAAACTGACCTTTATTCATTCCCTGTAATCCGCCTCTTACAACCTCTGCAATATATGCTGCTGTAAAAAGGATAATTGCAACTTGAGCCCTTAGAATTCCATTTATTGAGACCCCTTCAGGCAGAAATAAAGGGAAAACCACAGAAGACATAAATAATAAACTGATTAAAGGAACACCCCGTATCAGTTCTATATAAAAGATACAGAATGTTTTGATAACCGGCATTTCTGACTGTCGCCCAAGGGCCAGAAGAATACCTAAAGGATAAGCTGCTGTTAAACCAAAAACAGACAAAAGCAATGTAAGGATTATGCCGCCCCATTTTTCAATATCAACAGGTTCAAGGCCAAATTTTTGCGCCAAAGTGGTTGTATTAACCGCCGTATC
>JAOZRF010000254.1 GCA_029940245.1 Desulfobacula sp. | reverse complement strand
CCACGTTCACGCTTCCTGAGTCTGTGGCAGACGTGGCCAGAGAATTCTGGAAACCAGCAAATTGAAATTTATCAGAGCGACGACGGGCAGACGCAGATTCATGTTCGCCTTAAGAAAGATACCCTCTGGCTATCGCAGGCACAGATGGCAGAACTGTTTGACAAGGATTCTGACACCATTGATTTACATTTAAGAAATATTTATAAATCCTATGAATTGGAAAAATCGGCAACTACCGAGGAATCCTCGGTAGTTCGGCAGGAAGGTAAACGTCAGGTTCGTCGAAAAATTAAATTTTACAATCTGGTGGTAGACTTTCACTGACGGGAATAAACGAAGTGGTGCCTTTTTGTTCGTAGATTTTCTGTACCGAAATGGTCGACTATTGTCTGAGAATGGGATACCAGTAATCAATGAGATTAATTGAATGGGAAGTTACAGAAGATGGCTACGAAGAGCAAATCAGGATCAGGTTGGTTTAAATGAAATACAGGTGGTTATAAAAGATTTAAAAGGAATTGATCCTTATTAAAGATTGATGAAGCATATTCAGGAGCTGAAAAACTGTTATAGATATGATTGAAAGCCTTTCAGGGGTAAAATATTGTCATAAAAGGGAGTACTTCGAATTAAAGCTCTCCCTTTTATGATATCACAAGCAGGTTACTCAACAGGATAGCCGGCCTTGTCCCATGCCTTCCAGCCGCCATCCAGATTCTTTGTATTTTTATACCCCATCCTGCAAAGGGTGCAAGTGGCCAGACACCCTCTTCCTCCTGACTTGCAGTACATTATAATATTCGCATTTTTGTCTGGAATTTTTCCAGCAATCTTGAACTCCAAAAGCCCCCTTGGAATATTCATTGCACCTGGGATATGACCCATCTTAAATTCCTTGCTGGTACGGCAGTCCAGAAATATGTCTCCACCTTTATCCAGTAATGCCTTGGCTTCGGACACAGATACCTCACAAATAATCTTTTTAGCCTCGGTCACCATATCTTTGCCCGTCTTGTCCTGGGCAATGGTTACTTGTGCAACCAGAATCAATACTGAAACAATGGCAAACACCAACAGTTTACGTTTTTTCATCATATCTTCTCCTTTTGATTTAGCAGTTAACACTGCTGAAATCTGTTATATATATTAAGGGCCTTGAAATTATTGCCCTTTAGTCATTCCGCCTTTTTTCGGGTATTCTATCCATTGGTACAATAACTGTTTTGTTTGCATTCAACTCTTTTTTTTCAACATCTCTGGAAAGCAGAAACAATTTTGTGCTTCCGTGACAGGCATTGCATGTTTTGTTCTGGGGTGTCTGTCGCCGGATATTATGAGGGGTCGCCATTTTCCACGTGGAGAGCCTGTCAAAATTTTTCAATCCATTCTCTGCATAAAATTTGAATGAGGACTGATCCACTGGAATATGACGCACCAGAACAAATGTTTCAGGCCTTTTTTTGGATTTCAAGGGATTCAGGCCGATCTTAAACTGCATATCGGATTTTGCAGTCTTATAGTATTTAAGGCCCTTCTCATCTTTCCCAAAATGACATGCATAGCAGTTTTTATATGCCTGGGAATGGCAGACATTACAACTCACCCGGTCTTTGTGAATCCAGTGATTTTTAACATTTTCAGACGCTGTCTCATAGATGGTTTCATGGCAGTTCAAACACTTGGGACCATTTTCCACTTCATAGCGATTGGCATAATCCTTTCCATCACCATGCATCTCTTCACCAGTGTGGCACTTATTGCATTTAAAATATTTTTCTTTATGGATGTCTGGTTTAAGTCCCTTGTTTTTACCCAAATACTCCTTGCCGATCCGGCTCCCGTGACAGGCGGTACAGACCTGTTGCATTGGAGGTTTTCTCTGGAACAGGTGTCCTTCCAGCAAGCCCCCGTCTACCGATTCCGGACGGCTGATATGACACTGCCCGCAACTGCTGTGGCAGGAATTGCAATGGCCCTCCCTGGCTGCATTAATCTTTTCATACACAGATGGGTTTGAATCAGCTCTTTTGTCTATCATCTTTTTAATCGGCGAAAGACTCACGTGAAGGCTGGATTTATAATTTTCTATCATATCCTCATGGCAAGCACCGCAGGCATTTGAGGGATCAGGAAAGGACGGGTCTTTGGTTACGCCTTTATGGGCCTTTTGCCATTCAGGTTCGTTTGGGTCGCCGCCATGACATTCATGACACCCTATTTCACCATGGTTTTCATCTTCAGCTATTTCACCATCAACAAAAATTTTTTCATGAGGAGCCAACGGCTCGACTTCTCCGCCTCACCCCTCTCCTTCTGTTATAGCTGAACCTCCCGGTTTTCCTACCTTTGATTTAGCAATCAGCCTTGTGAGTTTTATCAATTTTGGGGCATTTGTATGACAGGTAAAACAAAAATTTTCTTTTTCTGAAGATTGAGCCCCCGCGCTGCTATAAAAAAAAACAAAAAAAATACAAAAAATCAATCCGAAACAATGCATAAATTTAATGGTTTTCATGGTCTGCTCCTAATATTTCATACTTCAAATTTTCTTTTCAGCCTGTATAAACAGACCTGCTTGTGGTTGATCAACTTCAAATGAAAAGATTCTTTTATTTTATAAACAATAGCAATAGTTGTGCCAAAAAAAATATCCGACTGTCCATTCAAACATAAGCCACTAAAAGTATTCCAATAGGTTCGCAGCCGACCCAAAAGATCCACTGTCCATTCAAACATAAGCCACTAAAAGTAATAGAAATAATTGTAATTTAAAATCCATTTTTGCCTGGGAAAGGTAAAAACTCATTCACAATACAGGAACAGTCAGCACCCATTTGCTAAAAATAAAGGGAACAATATGTTCCCCTTATAGCCCATTTGTCAGGACTGCAATTCGCACCGGCTTTATTTCACAAATTCCTTATAGATGATTGACATCATATGCATATTATTGTTAAATGTTCGCAGGGATTTTTCCTTATATTGAATAAGGGATATTTTAAATGGACCGGTCTGAAAAACAAATTCAAAAGTATTATCAAACGATTCTGGACAGCATTGCAGACGGGGTCTTTACTGTTAATCTGGATTTGCGCATTACCTCCTTTAACAAGGGATCGGAAATCATCACGGGAATCCCGAGGGAACAGGCCATTGGAAAACCTTGCAAGGAAATTTTAAAAGCCAGTGTGTGTAAAACAAAATGCCTCATCCAGCAGACAATCAAGGAAAAAACCCCCATTGTAAACATGCCCGTCTATATTCTTCGCCCTGACAAAAAGTGCATCCCCATCAGCGTGACAACAGCCCTGCTGAAAAATTCAAAAGGTGAAACCATCGGGGGTGTGGAGACATTCAGGGATCTGACGGTCGTGGATAACCTCAGGAAAGCACTTCGGAAACAACACTCTTTTGATGATATTGTCAGCAAAAGCGGGAAAATGATGGAGCTTTTTTCGATTCTTCCCCAGATAGCCGAAAGTAACAGCACTGTATTGGTCACAGGAGCCAGCGGCACAGGAAAAGAACTTTTTGCCAGGGCTATTCATAATAACAGCCGGAAAAAGAACGGGCCGTTTATCGCAATCAATTGCGGTGCATTACCCGATACCCTTTGTGAAGCTGAACTTTTCGGATACAAGGCCGGCGCATTTACAGATGCTAAAAAAGACAAGCCCGGTCGATTTGCCCTGGCCCAGGACGGAACAATTTTTCTAGATGAAATAGGAGATATCTCAAAAGCGGTGCAGATACGTCTTCTCCGTGTCCTGGAGAATAAGACCTATGAGCCGTTGGGGTCCACTGAAACAATCACGACAAACGCCAGGGTAATTGCTGCGACGCATCAAAATCTTGAAAAACTGGTTGAGAAAGGAGAGTTCAGAGAGGATTTGTACTTTCGGATTAATATCATAAAATTGTCCCTGCCCTCCCTTTTGGACAGAAAAGAAGATATCCCCATCCTGGTGGATCATTTTATAGATCGATTTAATCATTTAACCGGCAAAGAAATTGTAGCCCTGTCCCAAAAAGCCATAGCCGCGCTCATGCTCTATGACTGGCCGGGAAATGTACGCGAGCTTGAAAATGCCATAGAGCATGCCTTTGTCCTCTGCCGGGGTGACATGATCCGCCTGCACAACCTGCCGGACCGGATGGTGCCCAAACGTGACGTCATGCTTGTCCCGACAGGATTGACCCTCAAAGAAATTGAAAAACACGCTATCCAGCAGGCGCTTCAAAAAAACCAATGGAAAAAAATGGCAACGGCCCGGGAACTCGGCATTGACAAAAATACCCTGCGCCGCAAGATCAACCGGCTTGAAATATGGTCCTAGCTGGATATTGGCGGAAAGGTAAGGATATATATGAAAAAGAAAATAACATACACTGATGAGCCAAAGGGAAAAGTAAAAGTCGTCTCTGACTTTCTGCCATCCCCGGAAGAATTGGTATTCAAAGATGAAACGGTTAAGGTAACAATAGCACTTAGTAAAGTCAGCGTTGATTTTTTTAAAAAGGAAGCAAAAAAGTATAATACACAATACCAGAAGATGATACGCCGTCTTTTGGATGAATATGCCACTCATCAGGCTTAATTGAAAGCGATCTATAACCCTCATGATTCGTTCTGAATCCGATATCACCATTAAATAAGTTTTTTACAAAGAGGCCTAAATTATCTATAATTTCAAATAGTGCAGATTAATGCGAGGAACACGACCCCATATTCGCCGTTTTTTTTAAAATAGTACAATTAATCGGCAGGAAGGGGAACCTCAGAAAGCGATTAAAGGTTTTGAGCATGTTGTGAAATTAAACCCCAAAGATGATTTTGCATGGCTTTCTCTTGCCAAACTCTATTTTAGAATGAAAAAAG
>JAOZRF010000253.1 GCA_029940245.1 Desulfobacula sp. | reverse complement strand
TAGGCCAGGTATGGGGTATTTGAACTTTTCTGAATTTGCCAAGATATTCTCCATTGGCATCAATAACAGCAGCCGTATTATAATAGACCCCATCTATGGTGACTTCGTAAACCGGAACAATAATGACCATTTTATATTTTTTGGCATATTCACTGAATCTTTGGGTTATCGGGCCTGGAACTTTTTCAGCAGCTTTATACCATTTTATATCCTGTTCACAACAAAAATAGGGACCATGGAAAATTTCCTGAAGGCATAAAATATTTACACCCTTTTCCCCGGCTTCTTTAACCATGGGGATATGTTTTTCAATCATGGCTTCTTTTATCTGGGCAACAGTCCCTTCAGAGCGGGCATTTGACATTTGAATATGGGCACATTTTATGATTCTTGACATGATAATCTCCTTATGACAGAGCAATTATTAGGATCTACTATTATTTCGGAAAATACTATCCAAAAAATAAAAATCAAAGTCAAGACATTTTCAAATTTTCAAATTTTCAGTATCCATAATTTATCCTTGACATTTAAGTCAGGGTCGGTGTTATTTGTCAAAGATAAATATTAATATTAAGATGAAAAAAGTTTGCTGATCAATATAGTTGTTTTTGTTTCACAAAGCTATAAATTTTCATCATTGCAAGGAGTGGTTTATGGATAAAAGATATGATTTCACCCAGGCCTTCGCAGAGGCGGATCGTTGCCTTCTTTGTCATGATGCACCCTGTTCCAAAGGATGCCCGGCCAATACAGACCCAGGTAAATTTATCAAAAAATTTAAAATGCAAAACATAAAAGGTGCCATTCGTACCATAAAGGAAAATAATATCCTGGGCGGTGCCTGCGGTATTTTATGTCCTACGGCCAGGCTATGTGAGAAAGAATGTGCCGGTTCTCATCTTGACCGGCCGATACAGATCGGCAAAATCCAGGAGTTTCTGGTAAGCCATGGCAGGCAAATTGGTTTTAAAGTGTTTGAAAAACCGGAATCAATCCTTGAAAAAGTTGCTGTCATTGGATCAGGGCCTGCAGGGTTAAGCTGCGGGGCTGAACTTGCCAAAAAAGGATATAAGGTCACTATTTTTGAACGGATGGACGAGCCTGGCGGGGTTCTGCGGTATGGGGTGCCTTCCTATCGGTTCAGCAAGGCCTATCTTAAAACAGAGCTTGAAGATATCATACATCTTGGGGTAAAATTTGAATGTGGTCACCCCATAAAAAAGGATGGTGAAGCTGAAGACCTTCTTAATAAAGGTTTTAAAGCGGTTTTTATTGCAACGGGTCTTTGGGATGCTGCCAGTATCTTTGATGAAAACACGGAAGGTGTCTATAATTCTGTGGACTTTTTGTCCAGCCCCCATACAGGTCGTCTGGATATTGTAAAAGACCAGGTAAAAGATAAACAAGTGGCCGTTATCGGAGGTGGATCTGTTGCCATGGATTGTGCCGGGTTTGCCGCAAGCCTTGGGGCAGGAGATGTGTATTTGATTTACAGAAGATCCTTTTCCCAGATGCCGGCTGAAAAAGAAGAGAGAATTGAATCCCTTGAGAAAAATATTCATTTTTTGATACTTAATCAGCCAGAGGCTTACCTCACAAACGACAAAGGGATGGTATCAGGCATTAAACTGGTTCGCACCCAATTATCACAGGCAAAAGGCGATGGCCGAAGATCTCCTGTTGAAATCAAAGATTCCCAATGGGTTCTTGATATTGATCTGGTTGTGGAAGCTATTGGTAATAAAGCCTTTGATCTTTCAGACAAATTATATCCAGGTGTGGATATTGATGATAAAAAATTGATCAAAGCCAGGCTTGACAATTGCCAGACTTCACAACAGGCAATTTTCGCCGGGGGGGATATCGTAAGAGGCCCCTCTCTTGTGGTAAATGCGGTTTGCGATGGGAAAACAGCGGCAAATGCCATAGACAGCTATCTGGTTCGAAGAAGAGCTAAACTCACAACTAAGGAGGGGTGAAAATGAATAAAAACGATATTGATTTATCCATTGATTTTTGTGGCATAAAATTCAAAAATCCCTTTCTTTTGTCCTCATCTCCTGTATCAAACAGTGCTGAAATGGTGGCAAGATCCTTTGAAGCAGGGTGGGGCGGTGTTGTTTTCAAGACCCTGAATTCAGACACAACCCCTATTATTCATCCATCTCCCCGGATGAACGGCTATGGCTATGGCAATAAAAGACTTGTGGGGCTTCAGAATGTTGAAATGATTTCTGACAGGCCTTTGAAAGATAATCTGGCGGATTTTTTATATTTAAAGAAAAAATATCCAGATCATGTTCTCATCTCCAGTATCATGGGTTTTTCCAATGATGAGTGGGCTTATCTTGCCCGAATATCCGAGGACAATGGCGCTGATATGCTGGAGCTGAATTTTTCATGTCCCCACATGGCAGTGGAAGGAGCGGGTCACCATGTGGGACAGGCCTTTGACCTTATTGAAAAATTTACAAATACGGTAAAACAATGCGTTTCCATACCCGTTATAGCAAAAATGACCCCTAACATCACAGATATGACCGAGCCTGCCATTTATGCAAAAAAAGGCGGAGCTGATGCCATTTCCGCCATAAATACCGTCAGTGGCATTTCCCAGATCGATCTGGACGGTTTTATTCCAAAACCCAATGTTTTCGGGATAGGATCTGTCAGCGGGACTTCAGGCCCTATAGTTAAACCCATTGGCCTTCGGTTTATCTCAGATATGGCAAAGTGTGAAGACTTAAGTCTTCCGCTTTCTGGTATTGGCGGCATTGAAACATGGATTGATGCTCTGGAATATATTCTTCTGGGTGCCTCAACCATACAGGTCACAACGGGTATTATCCACTATGGTTATGGCATTGTTGAGGACATGATCGAGGGGTTGACCGACTTTATGGTTGAAAAAAAGATCGCAAAGGTTAAAGATCTTGTAGGCAAGGCTCTGCCCAACCTTAAAACAACGGACAAATTTGACCTGAAAAGACAGGGCCGGGCCCGGTATGATCTTACAAATTGTGTGGGATGCGGCCAATGTTACACAGTCTGCAGGGATGCAGCAGGCTTTGCGCTGGAATGGGACCCGGAAAAAAGACGTCCGATTTTAAATGAAGATAAATGTTTAAGCTGTATGATCTGTAGTTTTGTCTGTCCTGTTTCCGGTATTATTTCCTATACAGAGATGCCAGAGGACTGGAAACGGCAGGATGCCTGCGTGATGGACAGATCTTTGGAAACGCAGATTAAATATCAGCCATTTAATGCCAACCCTTTAATATCATCATAAACAAGGAGAATTAAGATGTCACTATTAATCAAAAACGGTTTGGTTGTAACTTCCACTGGCAGTTATAAAGCAGATGTATATGTTGAAGAAGGTAAAATTAAAACCATAGGTACAAATTTAGATAAAGAAGCCCGGACAATCGTTGATGCAAAAGGCAAATATGTTCTGCCGGGTGCCATTGATCCCCATACCCATCTGGCAATGCCTTTTATGGGGACCTTTGCCCAGGATGACTATGAAACAGGGACCATTGCCGCGGCCTGCGGTGGCGTAACCTGTGTGGTTGATTTTGATCTTCAGCAAAAAGGTGAATCTATTTTCCAGGCCGTTGAAAGAAAGAAATCCTGGGCAAAAGATAAGGTTGTAGTGGATTATTCCCTTCACCCGGCCATTATGGATCCAAGACCGGAAGTCATTGATGAAATCAAGAAGGCGATCCAGGAATATGGAACCCCGAGTTTTAAAATTTTCATGGTATATGATTTCAGGGTTGATGATGCAACAATGATACGCCTGCTTAAGGAGACTAAAAAATACGGCGGGCTTGTACAGGTCCATGCGGAAAATGTTCATATTATTGATTATTTAAATCAAGAGTTTGAAAAAGCCGGTACACTGACCCCTTATTATCATGCAAAAAGCCGCCCCAATATAGCTGAAGAAGAGGCTGTATCCAGGGCTGCCAAAATGGTGGAATTGACGGATTCCAGGATTTATATTGTTCATCTTTCTTCCAAAGAAGGTCTTGCCCGGGTTAAAGAAGCAAGGGATAAGGGAATCAATGTTTTTGCAGAAACCTGTCCCCAATATCTGCTTTTAGATGAAGAACGGTATAAAGAACCAGGATTTAATGGTGCAAAATATGTTATGTCCCCGCCATTAAGGACAAAAGAAAGCAATATAGCTCTCTGGGATGGTATCAACCAGGGGAATGTCCGGGTTGTTGCAACAGACCATTGCCCCTTTGATCTCAAAGGCAAAAAAGATATGAATGGGACAGATGATTATAGAAAGATACCAAACGGTGCCCCCGGAATCGAGACCCTTTTAATGCTGATGCATTCTGAAGGTGTTGTCAAAGGCAGAATAAGCCTTGAAAAAATGGTTGATGTTTTATCAACAGCAACTGCAAAGATGTTTGGTCTTGCAGATAAAGGCGAGATTCAGGTTGGCAAGGATGCTGATATTGTTATTTTTGATCCTGAACAAAAATTTACCATAACCCAGGGAAAACTCCACATGAATGTAGATTATACCCCCTATGAAGGAGTGGAAATCACGGGCATGCCCGTGCAGGTTTATGCGCGGGGTAAAAAAGTTTCAGAATGGAAAGATGACCATGTCGAATTTGTCGGGGAAAAAGGCTATGGCAGGTTTGTTAAACGAGTACCCTTAATGATGCAATAAGTAAATATCTCAATTTTCGGAGTTGCCGAAAGTTGAGTAAATATTCTGGTAATGAGGAAACTTAATATCCCAATTCATCAATCTTAATGAAGAATTGGGATATTTTTTTATGTTAAAATGTGAAAACTTTAGCATCTTTAGACAATTCAATGAGTTTGGGTGCTCCGGCAAACTGAGCTGTCTCAACA
>JAOZRF010000252.1 GCA_029940245.1 Desulfobacula sp. | reverse complement strand
AAATCCCACTTTTACCTCCTAGATTTAAAGATAGTTATGAGTTGGGGGGGGTTAAGATTAAACTGACAGGATCTTATCAGAAAAGGACAGACATACAATGGAATAGCTAAATCAAACCCAGATAACACAAACTCGACATATCTTTCCATATAGCTGTCCTTATCATAATCCTAATTTTATTTATAACAGGTATGATTTATATTCTGCGTGGTTTTTTGTCAATAGATGATTGGATTTAATGATTTTAAGACAGAATTGGCAAAATCCCCTGTATAATAAGGTATTCTGGATATTGTCTACAATGTGGTATGTTGTTGAATGAAATTTAGTTAATAAATTTAAATCCTATGGGCGAAAAAAGTTGATTTTTTTCTTTTTTTTTAATAGGTAGGTGATGAAGTTAAGCTTTTTATGACCAAAATGTATATATATGGATTTATCATTTCTTTTTTTTAAACGGCTCATTTTTGAGTTCACAGCAATAAAGGAGTAAAACATGGCACTAGATCCAACAAAACACGCAGACTGGGAAATCGCTCAAGATGCAGAAAAAACAATGTCAACAATTTATGAAATCGGTGAAAAACTGGGACTGACAAAAGAAGAGCTTCTTCCCCAGGGTCACTACATTGCAAAAATAGATTTCAGAGCAGTGCTGGATCGTCTTAAAGATAAACCAGACGGAAAATACATTAATGTGACTGCCATCACACCAACCCCTCTTGGTGAAGGCAAATCCACCTCTGCAATGGGACTTGTCCAGGGCCTGGGCAAAATTGGCAAAAGTGTCTGTGCGGCAATTCGTCAGCCTTCAGGCGGGCCGACCATGAATATCAAAGGTTCTGCAGCCGGTGGCGGTCTTGCACAATGCATCCCGTTAACACCTTTTTCATTGGGCTTTACCGGTGACATTAACGCCATCATGAATGCACACAACCTTGCAATGGTTGCCCTGACTTCCCGTCTGCAGCACGAAAGAAACTATACAGACGAGCAGCTTGAAAGACTGTCCGGGATGAAAAGACTGGATATTGATCCCACAAACGTGGAAATGGGATGGATAATGGATTTTTGCGTTCAGGCCTTAAGAAATATTATCATTGGTATTGACGGCGTGAACGGAAAAGCCGACGGTTTTATGATGAAATCAAAATTCGGTATCGCCGTATCTTCAGAAGTAATGGCTATCCTTGCTGTTGCAACTGACCTGAAAGATATGCGCGAAAGAATGGGCAAAATTGTTGTGGCCTACACCAAAAAGGGCAAACCAGTTACCACTGAAGATCTCCAGGTTGCCGGTGCCATGACGGCATGGATGGTGGATGCCCTGAACCCATCTTTAATCCAGACCCTTGAAGGCCAGCCGGTTTTCGTCCATGCAGGGCCTTTTGCAAATATTGCCATTGGTCAGAGTTCAATTATTGCAGACAGGGTCGGCCTCAAACTTGCTGATTATCATGTGACGGAATCAGGTTTTGGTGCAGATATTGGATTTGAAAAATTCTGGAATCTCAAATGCCGTTTCTCTGGTTTGAAACCCAATTGTGCTGTTGTTGTTGCAACTATCCGGGCACTTAAATGCCATGGCGGCGCTCCTGTTCCAGTGCCTGGCAAACCCATGCCTGAAGAGTATAATTCAGAAAATGTTGAGTGGGTTGCAAAAGGATGCGGCAATTTGATTCATCATATCAGAAATGTCAGAAAAGCAGGTATTGCTCCTGTTGTCTGTATTAATGCATTCTATACAGATACAGATAATGAGATCGAAAAAGTTCGTGAGCTTTGTAAAGCCGAAGGCGCAAGAGTTGCCCTTTCCCGTCACTGGGAACATGGCGGAGACGGTGCCATTGAATTTGCAGAAGCCGTTGTTGCAGCGTGTGAAGAAAAGACCGATTTTAAATTTCTTTATGAACTGGATATGCCGGTTAAAGATAGAATTGAGCTGGTTGCAAAAGAAGTTTATGGTGCAGATGGTGTTGACTTTTCTGTAGATGCCATAAAAGCCCTTGACAGGATTCAGGCAGATCCGGAACTTGCAGCTCTTGGCCTTTGCATGGTGAAAACCCATCTGTCCCTGTCTGACAATCCAGCCCTTAAGGGTGTACCAACCGGCTGGAGACTCACTGTAAGAGAAGTCCTTACCTATGGTGGTGCCGGCTTTATCGTCCCAGTTGCAGGTGCTATCAGCCTGATGCCGGGTACGGGATCAAATCCTGCTTTCAAGCGAGTTGATGTGGATGTGGAAACCGGTAAGGTACAGGGTGTATTCTAAATAAGAGGAGAAAAATTATGACTGCTGAAATTATTAGCGGAACAGAAATAAGAAAAGCGATTCTCGCAGAGGTCAAAGCGGAAGTCGATGAGATGAAAAAAAAGCATGGTATCGTGCCTGGGCTCGTCACCATCCTTGTGGGATCAAGCCCGGCATCCATCAGCTATGTGACACTTAAGGTCAAGACTGCAATCAGTTGTGGATTTCATGAAATCCAGGATGACCAGCCCGTTGATATCTCAGAAGCGGATCTACTGGCATTGATTGATAAATATAATAATGACCCGGCGATTCATGGTATTCTGGTTCAATTGCCCCTGCCCAAGCACATTGATGACAAAAAGGTTTTAAATGCCATCAATCCGGATAAAGACGTAGATGCATTCCATCCGGTCAATGTGGGACGTCTCATGATCGGTGGGGATGAAGCAAGATTTCTTCCCTGTACTCCGGCGGGTATTCAGGAAATGATTGTTCGATCCGGCACTGAAACTTCAGGCGCAGAAGTGGTTGTTGTGGGAAGATCCAATATCGTGGGCAAACCCATTGCCATTATGATGGCGCAAAAAGGTGTGGGTGCCAACTCAACCGTGACCATTGTTCATACCCGTACAAAAGATCTGGCATTCCATTGCAAACGAGCCGATATTCTCATCGTTGCAGCGGGTGTTCCGGATCTTGTAAAACCCGAATGGATAAAACCCGGTGCAACGGTTATTGATGTTGGCGTGAACAGGGTCGGTATGAATGAGAAGACCGGCAAAGCAATTCTCAAAGGCGATGTAGATTTTGAAAAAGCCAGGGAAATTGCAGGGAAAATCACACCTGTTCCGGGCGGTGTAGGCCCCATGACTATCGCCATGCTTATGAAAAACACATTAAAATCAGCGCAATACAGCCTTTAAGATTGTTTAAAATAATATAAACAATTAAGATTAAGATAAGTAATTGCCGGGTTCAACACTTGTTGATTCCGGCAATTTTTTTATTTAAACAATTGAGACGGGCAGAAGAAAATTTTAAGCAGCTTTCCGACTCATGGCTTCACGGGTTTTGGCAACTTCTGAGCTTTCAAGATATTCGTAAAAAGTCATGTGCCTGTCAATGACACCGCGGGGAGTGATTTCAATTATCCGGTTTACCACGGTAGTCACAAATTCATGGTCATGGGAAGAAAAAAGAATTACTTCAGGAAATTTGATAAGGCTTTCATTTAAGGCTGTTATGGATTCCAGGTCAAGGTGGTTGGTGGGTTCATCCAGAATCATGACATTTGATTGGGAAAGCATCATCCTTGACAGCATGCAGCGAACCTTTTCCCCACCAGAGAGCACATTGATTTTTTTCAGGGCATCTTCGCCGGAAAAAAGCATACGTCCTAAAAATGTCCGGGCAAAGTTTTCCCCCTCTTTGGGAGGAGCAAACTGCAGGAGCCAATCGATAAGGGTCCCGTCACCGCTGAAATGATCGCTGTGTTCCTTTGGAAAATAGGAATGGGTAATGGTGACTCCCCAGTTAAAAGTACCAGAGTCCGGCTCCATCTCGCCGGCCAGGATTTGGAATAGAGTGGTCCTGGCAAGGCTGTTTTTGCCCATAAAGGCTATTTTATCCTCTTTGTTCACTGTAAAACTTACGTCGTCCAAAACCTTTTCACCATCAATGGTCTTGGTGAGTCTGTCCACTTCCAGGATCACATTACCACAGGGACGTTCCGGTTTGAAAAAAATAAATGGGTATTTTCGTGACGACACAGGCATATCTTCAATGGTGAGTTTTTCTAAGAGTTTTTTTCTGGAGGTGGCCTGTTTGGATTTGGAGGCATTTGAACTGAACCGCTGGATAAATGCCTTAAGTTCATTGGCCCGGTCAGTAATCTTTCTGTTGTCGGCCTGTTTTTGTTTCAGGTTGAGCCGGCTTGCCTGGTACCAGAAATCGTAGTTCCCAGCGTACACAGAGATTTTGCCAAAATCAATGTCTGCAATGTGGGTGCAGACCTGGTTCATGAAATGGCGGTCGTGGGATACCACTATGACAGTGTTTTGAAATCTATAGAGAAACTCTTCAAGCCAGGCAATGGATTTGATGTCCAGGTTGTTGGTGGGCTCATCCAGAAGCAGGACATCCGGGTTTCCGAAAAGGGCCTGGGCAAGGAGTACCCGCACTTTTTCACCGCCTTCAAGCTCTTTCATTTTTTTTGAATGCATTTCTTCCGCAATTCCCAGGTTATTTAAAAGAACGGCTGCTTCAGAATCTGCTTCATAGCCATTCATTTCTGCAAATTCTACCTCAAGTTCACCTGATCTGATTCCATCTTCTTCTGAAAAATCTGGTTTGGCATAAAGGGCATCCCTTAGTGCCATAATTTTGTAAAGTTTTTCATGGCCCATGAACACGGTGTTTAAAACTGTTTCCTCGTTAAAGGCAAAGTGGTCTTGTCTTAAAACCGCAATTCGTTCCATGGTTCCAACACTGACATTTCCCGAGTCTGATTCGATATCTCCTGAAAGAATTTTCAGAAATGTTGATTTCCCAGCGCCATTGGCTCCGATTAATCCGTAACAATTACCCGGTGTAAATTTTATGTTTACGTCTTTGAACAAAACTCTCTTGCCGTATGCGAGGGT
>JAOZRF010000007.1:17071-17622 GCA_029940245.1 Desulfobacula sp. | reverse complement strand
GGTAAGACTTCAGACAAAACGGTGGACGGCCTTTTTGAAGAACCTGAGTGCGAATTTTTGGTTTTAACATGATTTTTTTTACTCCTGTTTATGCCATCTGACCATTGGGAAGCGTTCAAACGGATATAATTTTTATATCGTTTTGTGGCGGAAAAAAGGTAACCTGGAGATAATGTGATGCCTGCCGGCAGCTAGGGCCAGACAAAACAAAAGGAGATATTTATACGACAAACCCCAATTTGTTAAACACTTACTTATTTAAAAAAGCCCTGGTGTAAAAACCAGGGCTTTTTTTTGAGAAACCACAAATGACTACAGCAAATAATTTTAAAGATCATTAATGGCTTCGGTAAGCTCAGGCATAAACTCCAGAATATCCGTAACAATACCCACATCCGCTACCTGAAAAATCGGTGCTTTAGGATTTTTATTTACAGCAACGATAAAAGGATTGCCTTTTAAGCCGCCCAGATGCTGAAACGAACCTGAAATCCCCATGGCCATGTATACTTTTGGCTTAACCGTCTGGCCGGAGGTTCCAACCTGGCGTG
>JAOZRF010000007.1:0-17061 GCA_029940245.1 Desulfobacula sp. | reverse complement strand
CCTGGCGTGATTTCTCAAGCCATTTGGCATCCACAATAGGCCTTGAACAGGATACAACCGCGTTCATTGCTTCAGCTAGTTCCTGGGCTATTTCAATATTGTCTTCATCCTCAATACCGCGGCCAACGGACACGAGCACATCAGATTTAGTAATGTCAACATCTCCCACTTCTGCCGCAACAAGCTCAAGAAATTTTCTTTTTGCGGAAAGATCCCCGGCATCACCTGATTTATCCTTTACTGACCCGCTGGCTGATCCGCCTTCAATGGGAGCAAAAGAACCGGGTCTGACAGTCATAACCGCGCCGGAAGATATATCAATGGTCACATGGGTACTGACAGCCCCGCCAAGTTCCTGGCGAATCCCTTTCAAGATTGTTCCGTCTATTCCCTCAAAATCAACCATATCCGCGGCATAAGCGCAATCCATCTTAATGGACAGACCAGGACCCAGGTCCATTCCAAAAGTATTATGCGCTACAAGGAAAATAGCATCGGAAGGGATGATATTCACCAGTGCTTTTCGGACAATGTCTGCATTGGGGTAGGCAAGATCTGCATGGTCGATTTTTATCACTTCCGAATAAATAGCAGTCATCTCATTGGCTACTTTATCAAGATCAGCTCCTGACCCTGCTACAATAGCTGTTAAGGATGCTTTTTCATCAATTTTTCCAGCAGCCGTCGGATACTCCAGGGCCACATCTTCAGCCACACCGTTATTAAATGGGATATATGCAAAAATCTGTGTCATGATTATAGCCCTCCTTTTGCTTTAAGCTTTTCAATCAGCTTTTCAATAATCTCGCCAGTTGCGCCTTCAAGCATTTCAGCACCTTCACCCGTATCAGGAACAAAGTAATCAACTCTTCGGGTTTTTGCTCCGGCTTTTCCGACAATGGCAGCATCAAGACCAAGGTCGCCCGGTCCTTTAACAGGAATGTCAACACTGGCAACTTTTCTGATACCCCGGATACCCACATAGCGGGGCTCATTAATACCGGTCTGGATAGAGAGGACACAGGGCAGTTGCATTTCATTCATTTCCTGGTTTCCACCCTCAATCTCTCTGCCCACTATTATTTTGCCCTCTTTCACCTCAATTTTATTCACCAGGGATGCATAGGGATAATCCAGCATTGCCGCAACCATTCCACCCACCTGTCCTGCTCCTTCATCTGCCTGGGCACCGGATAATATCAGGTCGTATTTACCTTTTTCAATTTCTGTCTTAAGAATGGTTGCAATGCCCTTACCATCAGATCCTTCAAAAGCATCATCTGAAAGCAGGATACCATTGTTGGCACCCATTGCCATCTCACGCCGTAACACTTCTTCTGATTCATCATCACCAACCGTGATAACAGTCACACTCCCGCCGACTTTATCAACAATCTGAATGGCTTCTTCAACGGCATAATTATCCCATTCATTCACTGAGTAAACCAGATCATCACGATCAAGATCATTCCCCGCACTATTGAGTTCAAATTCATTCTCAGCAGTATCCGGTACTCTCTTGACACATACCAAAATCTCCATATTGCCTCCTTTTAAATCAATTGTCTGTCAGTTTTTTTAATATAAGTGCTGCTCAATAAGTTCTGTAAAATCCAAAGCTTCTATCTGGCCTTCTTTTCCTGCGACCTTGATCGCATCCTGGATATTCACCAGGCAAAAGGGACAGGCAGTTACAATGACAGTTGCTCCGGCCTCAGCAGCCATATTGACTCTTAAAACACCCATTCTTGTGTCTTCTTCCGGTTCATAAAAAAGCATCAACCCGCCACCGCCGCAGCAGAAGGATCGATCACGGCTCTTTTCAAGTTCCACTCTTGTTAACCCTTCAATGGCATCCATGGCCTGTCTGGGTTCTTCATACACCCCATTGTGCCGGCCCAGATAGCATGGATCATGATAGACATAGACCTTCTCAGGATTCCGGCAGGGTTTAAGGTCAAGTTCACCGGATTTAATTTTCCGGGCAACCACCTGGCTGATATGCTTAACAGGAGGAAGGCCGTCATAATCATTTTTCAATGCATTATAGGCATGGGGGTCTGCCGTCACAATCTGCTTGACACCCGTTGCCTTTATTGCATCAGTATTCTGCTCTTTTAAATCCTGGTACAGCATCTCCTCGCCAAACCGCAAAACCTCATTGCCGCTGTCCTTTTCCAGTTTACCAAGGATACCAAAATCAATATCTGCTTTTTTAAGAATAATGGATGTCCGTCTGGCAATGTTCTGGATATTATCATCATAGGATGTAATACTGTCCACAAAATAAAGAACATCTGCTTTATCCCTGGCAAGGTCTTTAATCCGCCAGCTTGCTTTGAATTCTTTATCCTTTGCCCAGTCCGCCCGCTTTTTCTCCATTTTTCCATAGGGATTACCCCTTTTTTCCAGGGCTTTCAAAGGTTTTTGCAGGGATTGCGGTACCATGCCTTCGTCCACCATCCCCCGTCTCAAATCAACTATCTTATCTATGTATTCAATCCCCAGGGGGCACTCTTCTTCACAGGCACCACATGTGGTGCAGGACCAGATTTCATCTTCCGTATAAATGTCTTGTACCAATAAGCTGCTTTTATATATCTCACCTGAAAGCGGATAATTTTTAAACATCAAATCTCTTGCTTTAATGGTAATAAACCGGGGTGATAAAGGACGACCCACGGCATTGGCAGGACATTGATCAGAACACCTGCCGCAATCGGCACACGAGTAAAAATCCAGCATATGCTTCCAGGTAAAATCTTCAAGTTTTTTAACACCAAAAGATTCAAGATCATCCAGTTTGTCATCGGAAACCCCATACATGACCGGTTTTATTTTACCTTTTTTAACCCTCATGAAAAAGACGTTAAAAATAGATGTAATCACGTGAAAATGTTTTCCCAGGGGTAAAAAGCACAAGAAAAAGAAAAATGTCAAATCATGAACAAAATAAGTAAAAATATGAAGCCCCTGGAGAAAATTTTGAGGGACCGAAGAAAGAATTGCCCTGAATATCCAGACCAGAGACAACGGCGCTAAAAAATGCTCCGCACCGGTATGCTGGAATTCATAGGCAAGCTGGGAAGCTTCAAAAAGACTTTCTGAAATCATCAGTGTTGCAATAATCCCCAATACAAATACAGCTTCTGACGTATGATCCTTGCCATATTTTTCCGGAACGGCATATCGTTTGGGTTTAAAGATCCCCCTTCTGATAGATGCAATGATACAGGCAACAAGGACAATGGTTGCAGCATAATCCTTTATAAAATTATAGATATTGCCTAAAAATCCACCAAAACCGGGCAATACAAATCCATCTGAAAGACCGATAATAACAAGTGAACTAGAACGAATGGACAAAATTAAGAACCCGGCAAAAATGGAGATATGAAGCACACCTGCCAGCATGTATCTTGGTTGCCTCATCTGCCCCAGCCAGACAAAGATAAGATTTTGCACCCTTTTTCCGATATGGTCAAACCGGTTATCCGGGTTTGACCTCACAAGTGGTGCGATTCGCCTGGCCATGATATAAGCAAAAATCCCTATCCCGACCACAGGTATTATAAATGACAATATTGCTGCGGGGAATATCCCAAAAAGTTTAAAACTTGCCGGACCAATTATTGAAGTCATACTTCTTTACCTCCCAAATATTTCTTGCCCTTAAGAACATAAACTCAAAATGCTTTAATAAACCTGAAAGAACACGTCAAGTAAAAAGCCTTATTCAATAAATTTATATTATTCAAATACTATATTGTGTTTAGTTTCCTCGAACGCCTGTCATATAAAGATCCACCAGAGGATCTGCCATTGAAATCAGATCGTATCTGCCGGCAGCAGACACCCAGGTACCGATCACGCCTTCCACAGCTCCAAGAATAAACCGCTTGACAAGGCCCACAAAAAGGTCCTGGCGCATGGACCCTTCGATCTGTCCCTGCTCAATGATATCTGATAATAAATCAAGATACATTTTTGATATATCTTTAATTTGAGGCTCAATATCCCTTAAATATCTTACCTCTGATCGAAAAATAATGGCCATGTTTTTATCATTCTGAAATTCCTCAAGATGGCACCGGATTAAATAGCGTAACTTATCTTCAGCATTCTTACCTTTTTCAACAGCTGCATGCATTTTTTTAAACACTGCATCCGTTTTAAAACTGATGAACTGGTAGAGAATATCATCTTTATTTTTAAAATACAGGTATAGAGTTCCATCGGCCACACCTGCGTTGGCTGCTATTTGTGATATGGTTGCTTTATAAAAGCCATATTCTGCAAATATGGCACCGGCACTATTTAATATTTTATTATATTTTGCCGATTTGTTTTTCTGCAAATCTGATTTATTATTCTGCAAGCGTGTATCATCCTTCCTTAAAATAAATGAATAAAGATTCATTATCTAACAAAAGATTTTTATAAATGTCAAGCAGTTAATCATTATTATAAGCTTTATGGATAAAATTAATTTTATCTTATCTTACAGATAGTTATAAATAAATAAATTTTTCTATTTTAAAGGATAGCCCTTGTTTTATTTCCATAGATTGTTCATGAATTAATATTCATTCTTTGATACTTCTTGATTTTAAATCCGTTTCGTGCAAAAGATATCTAAAGTTTTAAATTACTCTAAAAAAAATTTTAGGAGGACATTATGATGAAAACTTTCAACTACTCTTCAGACTTTAAAAACGCACTTGACCTTGGAAGACCTCCGAATATAAAAAAGCTTTTCCCAAACTCCAAAGCCCTTGTTGTCAGCGGGAAATATATTGATCATGCCATGCTGCTCAAAAAAAACTGCATGACCATTGCCGCGAACGGGCGGAACTCTTTTGTGATCCGGGGGGCACTTGCGGCAGCCCAACGTGCCAATGCCGCGATTATAATTGAAATCGCCAGATCCGAGGGCGGAACAAACGCCTATTGTGCGATAAATTTATGGAATATTGCAAGGTTGACGGATGCCTTTATGAACGAACTTGGCATTACTATTCCTGTTGCTATCCATGCGGATCATTTCGGCATTAAAAAACCGGAAGAAATTGAACCGGCTAAAACAGAAATTGTATCATTGTTTGATGCAGGAATTACTTCCATTGCTATTGATGCCTCCCATATGCCCGATGACCAGAACCTTCTGGCCAATCTTGAATTGTCACCCTATATTCCCGCTTGGGCAGGCATTGAAACAGAAGTGGGTGAAATAAAAGGTA
Organism: Desulfobacula sp.; assembly: GCA_029940245.1. Taxonomy (GTDB): domain Bacteria; phylum Desulfobacterota; class Desulfobacteria; order Desulfobacterales; family Desulfobacteraceae; genus Desulfobacula. Next base: position 11,821 of record JAOZRF010000007.1, on the reverse strand, counting down.
AATTAGGACTTTCAACGGATCAGGAAGCGCTTTTCCTCATTCAGGGACTCAATGCCCACAGTATTTTTCCCAACTGGATTGCCTTAAATAATGGGACAACCCATGGTATTGAAGCCAGCGATACAGGCATCAATGTTGAGTTAACCCGAAAAATCCACGGAGCAATTTCCAAATATAATGTTTCCGGTGCCCAGCACGGGACCTCGGGCAACAATTCCGAAAGGCTCCGGGAAATAGCCGCAAAGACAAGGACAACCAAAGCCAATGTGGCAACTGCCCTGCAAATGATCTCCTGGGGTCTTAAGGTCAATGATTATGGAAACGCCATTCTTGACAATGGCCATTTTATCAAACAAAAAAACAGGGGCGTTTCAGAAGAAATGTGGGCAGATATGCTGGCCTATGCAAAAGCAAATAATTTAACGGGGGGAAACTTTAAAAAACTCAACCTTCCCTTTGAAAACAAATTTCTGGCCCAGCCCAAAAAAATCCGGGACCGGATGGCAAAGGATGTTGAAGAATTTGTATACGGCCTTTTAACCCGGGTATTCAACGCAACGGACACAGCCCCTTTCGTGATAGATGAAATCTTAACGAATAAATCCCATGACCTGGGTTTCAAGGCTGAAAAAATAGAATCTGAAAATGATTGGACAAAAGAAAAAATTATGCAAAAAGCGTTAAGCATAACCAGTGATAAGGGAGCTGAGGGCAATTTTGACGATTGATGAAAATAATCAAGACAATTGTCTGTCATAGGATTTTTTTGCCCGGGTCCACAGCAGATCTATCTGTTCTTTTGAAAGGTTTTTGAGCCTGACCTTATTTTTCTTTAATTCTTTTTCCATCAGCCTGAATCTGCCTTCAAATTTGGCAGTAGAACTCGCAAGCGCTGTTTCCGGGTGAAATTTGGCAACCCTTGCTACATTAACAAGGCTAAACAAAATATCACCGAATTCCATTGCTGCCTCATTTTGATCCCCGGTTTTTAACGCGGCATCAAATTCATTCATTTCATCTTTGACCGTGTCCAGTACCTCATGGATATTATCCCAGTCAAATCCTTCTTTTACTGCACATTCAGATACTTTTAACGCCCTGATCAAAGATGGCATGCCTTTAGGAACACAATCCAGTGCAGATATTCTTTTATGCCCATTCTCCTTGTTTTCGCAATTTTTTATTGCCTCCCACTGAAGGAATAGCTCCTGGTCTGTTGACACCTTTGCATCTGCATATACATGGGGGTGACGTCGAATCATTTTTTTTGCGACCTGCTCAATTACATCTGAAAGCATAAAGGCTTTTCTTTCCTGAAAAATCTCCAAAATAAAAACCAGCTGGAACAAAACATCTCCCAATTCCTCGCAAACATTTTGCATGTCTTGTTTAGCGATAGCCTCTTCGAGTTCATAAGTTTCTTCTGCAAGGCATTTCCACATGGTTTCAGGTGTCTGTTTTCTGTCCCAGGCACACCCGTTTTCACGTCTTAATGTTCTGATAATGGCAAACAGCGTCTCTAAAGTTTCCATTTTTTCTGAATTCCTTCCAGGTGTTTTAAAAAATCATTTCTGGAATTTTTGGAAATAAACCCGGTCATGGCCTGGGATACTTTTGCAACATAAGGAGAAAATTTTGATTCGGTTAAAATGCTTGATTCAGGCAAAATGGTTGTGATCATAATAAAAAGAACCGAAGCGACCAGTATGCCTTTGGCCGCACCAAAAAAAAGACCCATGGATCTGTCAAGCCAGCCTAAAAAAATAAGCTTTAAAATTTTTCGAATCACTATGGAAATAATATTTACAATGATGAAAATAGAACAAAATAAAATAAAAAAAGCGACAAGATTTCTGATATCCGGAATTTTAATAAGTTTTTCAACATAGACCGCTATCAGAGGATAGTATGTAGAAGCACCGTAAAACCCTGCAAAAACTCCGATGATTCCGGATACCTCTCCTATCAACCCGTTAAATATACCCCTTATCAGACAAAACGAGATAATAATAATTATAGAGATATCAAAAATGTTCATATTTTCCCTTTTTGCTTTATTAAAAGTGCTTTTTCAATAACAATTAACCTGTTTTTTAGTCAAGATTTTTATTGACCTTTAGGCAAATAAAATGCACCCTATAGGCCATGGAAAGTATGACATTTCAAAACTCAACGCTTGCCCGGGAGTTTTTTGGTCATCAAAACCACAACCCGGACAAAATTTGTGAGGCGTTTAAAGTCGATATGAACTCCCAGCTAAAAGATATTTTTTCAAACACTATATTTAAAACCGTCAAAAATAAAGCCATCACCCCAAGAAATCCTTCCCAGCAAAAATATGTTACAGCCATACTGAAAAATGATATTCTTATTTCCATTGGCCCTGCCGGGACAGGGAAAACCTACCTTGCCATGGCCATGGCAATGGCTGCATTCTCAAAAGGGGAAATAAAAAAAATTGTATTGACAAGACCTGCCGTTGAAGCAGGAGAGGCTTTGGGATTTTTACCCGGAGACCTGGCCCAGAAAATCAACCCATACCTGCGGCCTTTATATGATGCGCTTTATGACATGATGGACTTTGAAAAAGTCAAAGCACTCATTGAACAGGATACCATTGAAATTGCTCCCCTTGCCTTTATGCGGGGCAGAACATTAAACAATGCGTTTATTATCCTGGATGAAGCCCAGAATACAACATCAGAACAAATGAAAATGTTTTTAACACGAATCGGCTATGGATCAAAAGCCATTGTCACCGGGGATATTACACAAACTGACCTGCCGGCCGGGAAAAAATCCGGTCTGATTGAAGCCAAAGACATTTTAACCCGGATAAAAGGGATTGAATTTATTTATTTTTCAAAGAATGACGTTGTCCGCCATAAACTTGTAGCAAGCATTATAGACGCTTATGAAAAAAAACAAAACCAAACTTAACATACAACAGACCAAAGAATTCCTTCAGACAACACCTTATGTGTTGTGGCTGATGCTGATGCTTATCACTCTCCTGTTTACTATTACCAACTATCCTGAACAGGGCCAGACATCCTATTCCTATGTCATCGGAGATGTGGCCAAAAGGGATATAAAAGCACCGAAAAATTTCTTTGTGGAAGATAAAGAAGCCACCAGCCTTAAAAAGGATGAGGTAAAAGACTCCGTTAAAAATATTTATGATTTTGATGCCGGCCTGATAGAAAAACTATCTTCCCGCATTGATGCGGCCTTTAATATTCCCCATGCCTTGTTTATAAAAATAAAAAAAAATCCGGCACCGGAACCGACATTTGCCATTGTATTGAATACCAAACCTGAATTTGAGGAAAAACTTGGAATCGAGATCAGCAATGGCGCTTATTCTATTTTATACAAGAATCAATTCTCTTCTGACACAGTGCAAAAGATTAAAACCATTATTGAAAAAATCCTTACCAATGGAATTGTGGCCAATAAAGAAATTTTACTAAAGGAATCGAACAAGGGAATTATTCTTCGAACCATTGGTTCCAAAGAAGAGGTGACGGTCAATAATTTAAAAGTCTTTTATGGTCCGGATCAGGCAAAAACCATGGTACGCATCGAAGGTCAACCCCTGTTAAAAGGCATCAACTATAATCTTTCCAACCTCATCGTTGATCTGTGTCAAAGGTTATTGCAACCCAATATAACCTTAAATAAAAATGAGACGGAAAAAAGAATCCAGGAAGCTGAAGCCCAGATCAAACCCATTTTATACCAGATCAAAACCGGTGAAATGATTTTAAGGGAAGGTGAGCGGGTAGACAAGATACAATTGGTAAAACTTCTATCCCTCCAGGAACAGGTAAAAGAAAAGGATATTTTAATTTCCAGCACGGGGATTGCCCTTATCACTTTTTTCACCATCCTGGTTATTTACCTTCTGTTTTTAAAAGACCACAAAAAATTACGAACTGCCCACAATAAACACATCTTTTTTCTGGCTTTGGGGCTTATCCTTTTTCTGACCTTTGCCAAAGCGTCAACTTATATTGCCCAGTCGGCAAATCTGGATGCATCATGGGATATTTCCTCTCTGTCATTTTTCATGATCATTCCCATCCCTGCCGCTGCCATGCTGACCTGTCTTTTTCTGGGATTTGATATTGCCGTTTTTTTCACCATTATTCTTTCCTTACTGACAAGCCTTATATTTTCAGGCAGTTTTGCAGTTTTTGTTTTTTTCTTTTTGTCCAGTATTACGGCTGCATATTGGATCAAATCGCGACAGGCAAGGAAAAACTTTATCATTGCCGGTTTCAAGATTGCTGTCTTTAATGGGGTTCTGGCCATTTCCATTGGATTTTATTCTCTTGCCCAGCCCGATGCGATCATTCTGGCAAAAGAAGTGGCCATGGCGTTTTGCGGCGGTCTTTTTTCAGCTACCCTGACCATTGGATTTGCACCGCTGATTGAATTTCTCTTTGACTATACAACAGACTCAAAACTTCTGGAATTATCAAATCTTGATCAGCCCCTGATCAAAAAATTGATGATTGAAGCCCCGGGAACGTATAACCACAGTGTCATTGTTGCCACTTTGGCGGAAGCTGCTGCCTCTGCAATAGATGCCAGCGGCCTTAAGGCTAAAGTGATGGGATATTACCATGACATCGGAAAACTGGATAAAAAATTATATTTTATTGAAAATCAGGCAGATGGAAAAAACAGACATGACAAACTGTCTCCTTCCATGTCAGCTCTTGTTTTAATAGGCCATGTAAAAAAGGGTGTCGGCCTTGCAAAAGAATATAAACTGGGAAATGAAATTATTGACGGGATTGTTCAACATCACGGCACATCTTTGATTAAATATTTTTATCAAAAAAGCTTAAACAGCGGCAATGACATGGTAAAAGAAGAGGACTTCAGGTATCCGGGTCCCAAACCTCAAACCAGGGAGGCCGGGATTGTTATGCTGGCAGATGTTGTTGAAGCTGGTGTTCGTGCGCTGGAACGCCCCACCCCTGCAAGAATCCAGGGGCGGGTCAAAGAACTGATCAATGATATTTTTGCAGACGGACAATTAGAGGAATGTGAACTGACTTTAAAAGACCTGCATCAGATTGCAAAAAGTTTTAATAATATTTTAACCAGTATTTATCACAGCCGGATAGAATACCCGGATAAATCCCCGGGAAAAAATCAGGAAAAGAAAAAAGAAAAAGATGGCGCATCTAAAAATACTGATCGACAACCAGCAAAAAAAGAAAATATCATCGGAATCCATCAGGCAAAAGACAAAACACATCTTAAACGCCTTGGGTTGTGAAGCCCATGAAATATCCCTGGTAATGACGGACAACACTCAAATTCAACGGCTCAACAAGACATACAGGGGAATTGATAAGCCCACAAATGTTCTGGCATTCCCAATGCAGGAAGGTCAATTTGCAGATATCACACCCGGCCTTCTGGGAGATGTTGTCATTTCCTGTGAGACAGCTCAAAAAGAAGCAGACGATGCAAACATCACATTTTTGGAAAGAATGTCCCAGCTTCTGATCCACGGCATTTTGCATTTGATGGGGTTTGATCATGAAACAGGTCCGTATGATGCCCGGATAATGGAAACAAAAGCTCTTGAGTTATTAAGAAATCTGGAGCCCAATAAAGACTTGAATGTATTTTAAAAGAGGGAGGTAAAAATCAAATGGCTGGACTAGCTGTAAATGTAGATCACGTGGCAACTCTAAGAGAAGCCAGGGGAGCCACCTATCCTGAACCCGTTGCAGCGGCCATTGCCGCCGAGACAGCAGGGGCAGACGGAATCGTCGTTCATTTAAGGGGGGACCGCCGCCATATCCAGGAAAGAGATGTCAGGCTGTTGAGAAAAATAGTACAAACCAAACTCATACTGGAAATGGCGGCTACAAGTGAAATGTTAGGGATTGCAATGGATATCAAACCTGATAGTGTCAGCCTTGTCCCTGAAACAAAAGAAGAGATCAGCACCGAGGGGGGACTGGATCTGATCACCCATGAAAGCCATATCCGGGAGACTGTCTTGACTTTAAAAAACGCGGGCATTGATGTCTGCATTTTTATTGACCCATCTCTTGACCAGATCAAAATTGCCCATAAAATTGATGCAGATATGATTGAAATCCATACTGGTTCTTTTTGCGATGCAAAAACAAATGCCGGAAAACAAAAAGAATTTTTAAAAATCGTTGACGCGGCCAAAATCGGAACCAAATTAAGACTTGAGGTAAACGCAGGCCATGGCATTGGCTACAATTCCGTTAAAGCATTTAAGGGACTTGATGAAATCAGCGAATTCAGTATTGGACACAGCATTGTTGCAAGATCAATACTGACAGGTATGGAACAGGCAGTCAGGGATATGAAACAATTAATTTGCGAACTTTGATGGTGTTTTAGGGTTTAGGATTTAAGTTTTAGGATTTAGGATATATTCCTGCCTGTACGAATCATATCCAACCCGACTTTTGTACAGCTTCCGACACACCGGACAGGTTATTGGAAGACACTGTCTTAAATACCTGCTTTAAGTCGGCAGGCGCATTTTCCACAACAAATCCGTTCCCTGACCAGGACAGAAGGTCATGGTCATTATAGTCATTTCCCACGCAAAGAACATTCTTGCGGTTTAATCCACGCCTTTTAACAAGCCAGGAAGCTGCACGGCTTTTGGAGACACTTTTGTGAAAGATCTCTATCCAGGATGATTTTTTGTCCAGCGGGGAAGTCGCATGAATGACACTGAAGCCGGATAAATCCTTTTTGATGATTTCCAGGGAATCCATATCTATTCCGCCCGGTATAATTGCCAGGACTTCAGTGGCTGGATCTTCATGGCAATACCCTTGCCCAAGCGGTAATGCAAATTCTTTGTAAAGGTCCAGCCTGGCATAAAAATCCGGATTCTCCTGCCCATAAGATTGATATAAAAAATGGCGGGTATCAGGTATGGCTTTGTGTACCATATAGTCAAATTTTCCATGGTCCAGGTAATCAACTATTTTTCTAATATCTGAATAGGGCAATGCTTTTTGATATATCAGTCTGCCCCCTGGAAATTCCATGATGCCGGCACCCGTTGAAAAAATAAGGTAATCAATGGGCAAAAAACCATCTGCCATGCCGATAGCCTTTAAAGCCTTTTCAAAAGAATATGCAGACCGGCCCGTTGCAATAGCCGTAATAATTTTTTTCCGCCTTAACATTTCAAGAGTTCTGATATCTTTACGAGAAATGGTCTTATCATCGTTTAATAAGGTTCCATCAAAATCAATGATAAAAAATTTTCCCCCTGTTTTCATATATTCCCCATAAAAAATATTTGGTTTAACGTCAAAATGTGATACCTGTTTTTAAACGGATAAACAATAAGGCTTTTTATGAACAAAAAAAATCCAATAATATTATCAGCTATTTTGCGGCATTTAAAAACACAGCCCTCTTTTGAATCTGTTGGTATCAAATCATACAGAACTCTTCTTGAAAAATCTGCCCTTGCTTTTAGACCGGATAAATCCATTAAACTTAAATCCTTTCATATAGACTCCATTGAAGCTCAATGGGTTTTGCCATTATATTTTAATGAAAACCGGATCATCATGTATATCCATGGCGGCGGATATATTGCCGGCTCCATAAATTCCCACAGGGATCTTGCATCACGAATCGCTATCGCTTCCGATGCAAAAGTGTTGATTTTCAACTATGCCCTGGCCCCGGAACATCCATATCCAAAAGGTCTTATGGATGTAAAGACTGTTTATCAATGGCTTGTGGATAATTTTTTATATCCTCACAGGATAAGCCTTGTTGCAGATTCTGCAGGGGCAGGCCTCGGTCTTGCCCTTTTATCCGAGCTTCAGAAAAATGGCATCCCCTTACCCGTATGCACGGCATTGATCTCGCCCTGGATTGATCTGGAATGCAAAAATAAATCCCATATTGAAAACAATGATAAAGACCCTATGCTCAGTCAAAGTATCCTGAAAAAAACGGCCCGCCTTTATACTGACCAGGACTTATCTCTCCCCTTGATATCCCCTGTTAACAATAAATTTTCAGGAATCACACCCCTGTTGATTCAAACGGGTGAACAGGAAGTCTTAATTGATGACTCAAAAATCCTGGCAGAAAATTTAACCCGGTCCGGGGTAATGGTCCAACTGGAAATCTGGAAAGACATGTTCCATGTATGGCATTATTTTGCCAAATATCTTTCCCAGGGAAGACAGGCCATTAAACAAATAGGTAATTTTATTAAAAAATATTCCTGACAGCTATTTTTTCTTTTTCATTGCCTCAAGAAAAAGGCTTTCCATGGTTCCTATAGATTTTGTTTCTTTAATATTTGCAAATTCTTTCCAATTGTCGCCCTCTTTTTGATCCGGAGATGTCAATGTGAGCCTTCTTTTTTCCTCATCCACCTCCTGGATCATCACCTGGACTGAATCACCGGGCTTTAACTTTTCAAAATCCGAGGCGTTTGCAGCATTGCTGATGTTGGATGATGGCATCAATCCTGTCACCCCGGGCTCAAGATTTATGAAAAGACCGAATTTTTCTTTTTTCTCCAGGCGCCCTTCTACAATTGAGCCAAGGCCATATCTGGCTGAAGCACCGGTCCATGGGTCACCCAGGGCATCCTTAATACTCAATGAAATTCTCCTGCTGTCCATATCAATGGATTTGATAACCACCTGGACTATTTCCCCCGCCTGAACCACATCATCGGGCTTAAGAACTCTTCGGGTATGACTCATCTCGCTGATATGAACAAGGCCGTCCACGCCCGGGATGATCTCCACAAAAGCGCCGAAAGAAGTCAGTCTGACCACTTTTCCAGACACCTGGTCTCCAACATTAAACGCTTTTTCCATATTGTCCCAGGGATTGGATGATACCTGTTTCATTGACAGGGAAATCTTAACTATATCCGTCTTGTCTGAGGTTTCTATTTTCAACACCTTCACAGAAATAACATCCCCTGGTTGAATAACCTCTTCCGGCTTTTCAATGCGGGACCAGGACAGCTCGGAAATATGGACCATTCCCTCAACACCTGAAATCAGCTCAACAAAAGCACCATAAGGCATTAGCCTTGTGACAATACCCTGAACCACATCTCCTTGTTTTACTTTTTCAAAATAGAGTTTTAGTTTTTCTTTTATCTCCTGGTTCAACAATTCCCGCCTTGACACAACAATGTTTTTTCCACCTCCCTCAAACCGGGTTATTAAAAAATGGTGATTCCGTCCCACATATTCTTCCTGATTTTCCACATATTTAACATCCATCTGACTGACAGGACAAAACGCTCTTTTCCCCATAATGTCCACAGTAAAACCACCTTTTATCACTCCTGTTACCTTACCTTCAACAGGGGTTCCCATCCGGTATACATCATCAAGCATATCTGCTTGTCCAGCCCCGGAAAGTGCTTTGGACAATATGATTTCACTCTCACTTAAAGAGACCACATAAAGATTTATTTTATCACCAGTTTTATACAGAAATTCACCGTTTTCATCCAAAAGTTCTGCTTTTTCAACCACTCCGTCACTTTTGGTCCCCGTATCAATATAGACTCGGTTACTACCAATGGAGATAATTTCACCCTCAACCTTATCCCCCTGGTTCAGTTCATGACTAATTTTGGTATCATAAGCTTCAAAAAGCTCTGCAAAGCTTATTTCTTCCTCATTTTCGCCTTTACTATCACTGTCGTTATTATCCATCGGGTTTGTCATTTTTATTCTCCTGAATCCTTGTTTTTTTCTCTGCATCATGTACTACCCTTTACCAGGCAAAGTGTAAAGTCAAAAATAAAATTCAATTTTATATGCAAAATAGGGTTTTTTACCTATTGACTGACCTGATCAATCCTGCTAAAAAATTATAATTGCTTCTTAAATTTTAACAACTCCACTTCTGACAAGAGGCAGAATAAAAAAATACAGGAGCAATAATGAAAACTTGCCCATCATCAAATCCCATTCTTATAATCGATGATGAAACATCCATCTTAAATCTAATTGAAAAAATCCTGTCAAGAAATGGTTATCCTGTTGAAACTGCTGCCAGTGGTGAAGAAGGTCTTCGAAAAATAGAAAACAATGAATACAGTCTCATTCTCACAGATATCCAGATGGCTGGAATTTCAGGTGTTCAGGTACTTGATTACCTGCGAAATAAAATTAAAAAATCAACTCCGGTTGTGGGAATGTCCGGTACTCCCTGGCTGCTTGACCAGCGTAATTTTGATGCTGTTTTACCAAAACCGTATCGTATTAAAGAATTGCTTGAGGTAATCAATCATTTTACTGAAAAAACAATATCCAATCACATTATTGAAGATTCCCCTTGAATATTCCTTTACAAAAATAATTTGTATTGATACTGGATTATTTATCAGACTATTAATAGTTCCAGGCTGCATTGTGGGCTTCAGCCCTGGTATTAATTACGATATTCAAAGGGCTGGAAACCTGAAATCTATGTTTTTTGGTGGAAAGGGTTTATCCCTGGCAACCTTGAGTGGTCACGGTTCTGTTTATCTACAAAGCCTCCCATTTTCAAGGTTGGTGAACAGAATTATCCAGCATGCTCCATCAGTAGGCGGTATCAGCAAAGACGAGAGCTCGGTTTTAACTGAGTTTTTTAAAATGGTTTTTGTCTCCAATAAATAACATTTCGGCAGCTTCTACCGGACTCAATTATATCTTTACTAATATCTGAAATATTGTTACAGAACTTTTGAATCAAATTTTTTTATTTATCTGGTCGGATAGCGTTCAAATTTACAAGATACACCAAACAGTATAATTATTTTTAGAAATTTTAATGCTAAGGAGCATTTTTTCTTTGATTGGAATACTAAATCTGCAAGTTATCATGTCCCGGGACCTAAAGACTTTGCAAGACATACACAAGGACTGTCACACGAAAGCATTGTACCTTATATTTCTGAATTCATTAAAAATGGCTAACAAAATGATGCGCTTTAGCTGGGGATTGCGCTTTTCCCCTACATTTTGAACGGTTATTGCCTTTGACTAAGTTGATCACCATCCCCTGCACGATGATCATGGCGTTAAAATTCAATTTTATTTCCTGCTAACATTAATCAAAGGCATTTCCCTATAGTGTTTTTTATAATAACAAGTTTAATTCAAAGATTTTTCTATATTCAATTTGTTTAATGTGAGTTTCAATCCTTGTTTTTCTGGATGTGATTCTCTGAGAAATGGCAATGCTAAAATCATATGTATTCATTCAAACCATTAATGGATATTGTTAAATGATTAAACTGAGTGGCAGGAATATGAAAACAAAAATTGTGTCACGTGACACAATTCAAAAAATTCGAGTAGAACAAATATCACCAAATCCAAATCATTGCAGGGGAAAGACGATGGAGGGCCTATCAACTATCAGGATTTTCAGAGATTGACGCGATTATCAGGAATTCGGATAATTCAGTGGTCGAATCATTGATTGAAAATATACAAAGGGAGGATCTGTCCGCATTTAGATGGGGAGCCCCTTAATGTGGAGTTGGAAGAAAAATAATATAGAGACAACATCTTGTGCCCGAAAGGATTTTCAAAAAGCGACGGCTTCACGTTATAGTTCTCAGTCCAGCATAACGAAGGACTTATAGACAAAATACACCCGTGGGCAGGGCTCAATTTACTTTGTTTAAAAAAAAATTAAAGAATAAAATTCAAAATTGATCTGGAAAATGGAGTAAAGATATCCGATGTATTCCGGTTATCTTATGAGAAAGATCCTTCATCACAATCGGCTTTAATAA
>JAOZRF010000251.1 GCA_029940245.1 Desulfobacula sp. | reverse complement strand
ATGACAATCTTTCCGACCTGGAAGAGTCTTTTCTCGGCACAAATTCCTGGAGCGCGGACAGTGACGGGGACGGGGTGAACGATTATTTTGATCCTGCTCCCATGATAAATCATTTCTCCCAGGAAGTTTTGCCTGTCCCGGCCATAACGTCCGAAGAACAACCGCATGAGATTGAATTGAACACCCTTTACGGGGATACCATAAATCTTTGGGGAGAAGACAGGTGGTACAAGTTCCAGGTGAATGAGGCAGATGCCGGGATCCATTATTTATTAGTCAAGCCGGAACCCGGAAAGGTTTCGGAAAAAACAGAAGGTATGGGCCGGCTTATATTCTCCGTCCATGCCATCATGCCGGATGGTCAGATAGAAATGCTGCGAAGCACGGAGCTTGTGGCCACACAGATGCAGAACTTCCGTCTTCCTCTCATTACCGGGGCATATCTTCTTCAAGTCCAGGCAAAAGATATCTATAATGCGGATTATCATGTCATTCATATTCATTCAGACAGGTTGTATGACATGGATATAGAATTGGATGAAGCGGGCAATGCCATGCAGCCATTGACCATTCCCGAATCAGGCGCATATGTCATCTACGCAAGGCTGGCGGACGGGGGACTGGATGATGTTGAGGAGAACAATATTACTGGAGACCTCTATGCCGGCCGCATCACAGGAGAGCCTTCAGAAGAAAACCTTGTCTATCCCCTTGACACAGGGGTTGAACTGTGCCGTTCCCTGGGATTTAAGAGCGGTACCTTAACCCTTTCCCTTCAGGGGGGTGCAGGCAAGACCATTCGATTGTGGATGGAAAAAGATCCTTTGTCTGCTGCAGATATAGAACTGGAACCTAATCAGACCATATTTGCCGCCGGATCACTCACAGATAAAACCAGTGTGCTGGCAGGCACTACTATCAAAAGAGATGGCATACTCCACAGCGGCATCGATAAAGACACGTTCGGGTTTGTCGTCGGCGGCGGTGAAGAGAGCGGGCTGCACACCATCATTTTCAGCATGGAAATGAACCCTGATTTAAGGCCGGAAGGCTCTCAGCAGAAATTTGCCTTGCTTTCAGGTTCTGGTAAATTTCTCATGGCCAAGGCGCTCACATCCGGTCTTCTGACCGCCAGCATCACCACCCAGGTTTATCCGGGCGTCTATTTTTTACAGGCATCTGACCTTGAAAACGATGAGATGTCCTCTCAGGGGGCAGGGTACACCCTGTCTTTGACGAACGAGGATGGAACGATAAGCGCCATCAACGAAACCGGCCCTGACCCCGAAGGAGAAAAACAAAGATATTACAGCCTGTTGCGCTCCATACTCTTTCAGGAGGAATGGCAGGAAAATGGCACTGCAAATAAATTGATAGATCATTTCGGCAATGTCATTATTCTGGCCGGTGTGGGAGATGACCCTGAAGACAGCCTTTACAATGCTGTGCAGGGACTTGCTGACAGCGCTTATTACTACCTTGGGGCACGCGGATTTGATGATGATGCAATTTATTATTTTAATGCAAAAAAAGACCATGATATTGACGGGGACGGATATCTGGATCAGGTCGTGGATGATATTGAGCCCACATCTGAAAAAGTCATAAGCTCAATCACAGACTGGGCAGCAGATCAGGAAAGTGATGGCCTTTTGTATCTTTATCTTGTGGACCATGGAGGAAATCAGAAATTCCAGATATCCTCAAAGACACAGGAGGTTATTACAGCAGCCCAGTTGAATAATGCGCTGGATGAGTTCCAGACCAAAACAACCCGCCCTGTAGTTCTAATCATAGAGGCCTGTTATTCAGGCAGTTTTGTTGATGCCCTGACAAATGACCGGCAAAGTCTTGACAGGGCAGTTATCACAAGCTCTGACTGGGACGAACAAAGCATGATTGAGCCAGCCGGATCTGTCTCCTTTACCAGGTTTCTGTTCAGGGAATTATCTAAAGGCAGGCAGTTTGATGAAGCATTTATGACCGCAGAAAACAAGCTTGCTTCAGATGCGTTTAAACAAATCTACAAAAACCAGAGTCCCCAGAGTTATCTTGCAGGACTGGGAGATCGGCGTCTGGGAAGCCCCTATGCCACAGCAGACTACGCAACGGCATCAGAAACCTCAAAATTTCTGGAAGTCAATGGCGCAGATGGTATTATAATTGATGAAACATCCCCTTCATCCATCCTGTTATCTGCTAAGATATTTTCCGTAACAGGCATAAAAAGGGTATGGGCAACAGCTCTTCCACCTTCTTATGAGCCACCGTCCATAACTGATGATTTCGTCACCACGGATTTAAGCGCAGTGACAGTGGAACTTGTATACAACCAGGTCAAAAATCAATACGAAGCCGTTCATGATTTAAAAGAACCTTTGGAGTACGGCACCTATACCATCACCTATTTTTTGGAAGAGATTGACGGAAACATCATCTCAAACGCATCCACTGAATCACCGGAAGAAGATACTAATGAGATAACTTTAGAGACCGGCTGGAACCTTTTGAGCTCTGCTATAGAATTCAACGTAGCAGAAAAGCTGTCTGATGCCACAAAATTTAGCAGCGTCTGGAAGTGGCAGGATGGCGGCTGGGCAGTCTACCTGCCGGGCGGTGACACCCAGGCCTATGCAGATTCTAAAGGCTTCAGTGTGCTTTCAGGTATCAGTCCGGGTGAGGGCTTCTGGGTAAACAGTGTGGGATCAGAAACAATTTTCATTGAAGGAACACCAACCACGGGCAGTCTGACTTTGAGTGCCGGCTGGAACCTGGCTGGCCTTAAGAGTGATCAGGGCAAGACCGTCGCAGCTCTCATCTCAGGCAATGAAAGCAGTATTGCCTCTGTCTGGAAATGGGAAAGCGGCGCATGGGCGGTTTATCTGCCGGGTGAAGAAGATGGCGGTGAAGCCTATGCCCAAAGCAAGGGATTTGCTATGCTTACTGATATTAATCCCGGTGAAGGCTTCTGGGTGAATTGTACGGAAGCGGCAACACTGGATTAGCATTATTATTGGGCAGCAGGCCATAACAAATAAGGATAGATTGTGTGAGCGCAGCGAACCACGATCTTATCTGGTTGTTACACGTAATAATGCAAAAAAAAGCAAATATAGGGGTTCTTACCTATTGACCGCTCAATTTAAATATAATAAATTTTGAGTCACTAATAATACATAACAAAATCAAATTTGTTAAGCGGAGGCAAAATGCCAAATAATTCATCGAATAAAATGAAAAGGGCAAATTTTTACAATTATCTATTTGTCAAAATAATTCGTCGTTTCTTGTTTTTCAGTTTTAGAATTTTTGTGTTATTTGCTCTTTTATGGTCCACTGCCATTACAGCGGAAGCTGAGTTGTCTTTTTCGGTACAGACTATTGCACATTTTGGTATGGGCCAGACCAGGAGTGTTCAGGTGGTATCCAACCACGCTTATGTGTGTGCCGGCGATAAGTTTGAATCCTGGGATATCACAGACATCAATAAGCCTGCGCTTCTGGATTCAGTTTCTAATATTTCTGGATATGATCTGGTCGTCAAAGATAATTATGCCTACATTGCCGATTACAATTACGGTTTTAAAGTAGTGGATATCAGTGATCCTTTAAATCTGGGAGAGCCTGTGCAGGTGACATCTGCCAAATCGGGAGTATTTCATGGGGTTTTCATTTCAGGGACCAGGGCTTACCTGGCAGGGTATAGCAATGAAAATTATGAGGGATTACTTGAGGTATTCAACATTACCAACCCAGCCTTACCTTCATCTCTCGGGACTTACACCAAGAGTGGTGACGGCTCTTATTATGGTGTTGAGGTCAAGGGGGATTACGCCTATGTGGCATCGGGCACCAAAGGCCTGATTGTGCTGGATATCAGCAAGACAACAGTTATCAAAGAGGTATGGAACACGAAAGAAGACTTTGCAGCTTATGATATCGAGATTGAAGGTAACCTGGCCTATCTGGCTGCATATTATAATGGTCTCAAAATTTATGATCTTACTGATCCCGAGAACCCCGTGCTCAAAACCACTTATACACACCCCAACGACTATTATTTTTTTGCCTTAAAGGTCGCAGAGGACAGGGTTTATGCCAGGGGCTATGGCTGGCCTGACTATACAGGCAGGTTAGATATAATTGATGTGAGTAATCCTGTAAGTCCGGTTCTCATATCCACGGAGACAGTTGATGGAACAGATCAATGGCAGGGTGTGGATGTTTTGGACAATCGGGTTTACACCACGGGTTCATCAGGCATCAGTGTGATAGCCGCCCAGACCCTCAAAGCAACGGAAGGCACGGCATTTTCATTTGAAGTGCCGCTTTTTAATGCTGGCGATTACACCTGGGAACTGGACAGCGCCGGGACAGACCTGGGCATGGTCGTGGACCAGGCAGGCAAGATCACATATTCCGCTCCTGCAAACGATCAGGGTGGAATTCACACATTTACCGTGACCGCCACAGCCAGTGACACAAGTCAGCAGACCTTTACATATGATATCTGGGTTGTGAACCTCAACCAGGCGCCATCCATCACACCTGCTGTGAGTACGATTTATGGAACGGGAAGCCCGATTGTTTATTCAGTGAAGGTGATTGACATGGATACATCGGCTCCGGCATATGATGAGTCTTTCACCTTTTCTCTGGATGCAACTTCCCTGGGAGAGGGGATGACCATAGGTTCGAGTTCAGGTGTATTTTTCTGGACTCCCACCAAGGATCAGGTGGGAGAATATACATTTACCGTTACAGTTACGGATGCAGGAGGGTTGAAGGCAACCCAGGATTTTATTGTCAAGGCCTTTGACATATTCCTTTCAGGGCAACTGGCTGCAAATTTGGGTATGGGCCAGACCAGGAGTGTTCAGGTGGTATCCAACCACGCTTATGTGTGTG
>JAOZRF010000250.1 GCA_029940245.1 Desulfobacula sp. | reverse complement strand
GCTTGAGAAGGAACCGGTTCTGACCCTGTACCAGGCAATCCCATTTTTTTTTAACTTTTTCCCGGTAAGAAGAAAATCCTTTTTCATCAAGCAGCGCCATTTGAGAGACAGCATCTTTAAATTCTTTATAAGCTGCGATCTGAATCGTATATTGTCCCTGATTTATTTTTGGCGAATCACTTTCTCCAATATCTGCCTTTGCCTTTACTGTCATTTTTTTAAAGGTCAATCTTTTTCTGCTTGTTTTTAAAGGAACCATATCCGGGGTAGCAAGTGTTCCTTTTTTGAGTATTTCTTCTTGATTAGGTACTTCCTTTACAGGTACCTCCTTTACAGGCATTTCTTCTGCGGGCATAATTTCCAAAGCTTTAATTTCAGAAAGGACACTTTCTTCCGGCACAGGCCTATCCAGGACATCATAAAATTTTAGATCCATTTTCTTTGAGGTGTCTTTTTCCCCTCCAAATTCATTGGCAATGATTTCAAGCCTTTTTTGAAATTCCCGGGTATCAAAGCTTACAGGAGAAGTGCCGCGCCCTACAATGATGCCCAAAAAAAACATCCAGAGGGCAATCAATGTATAAATTAAATATTTTAAAATCCCCTTAAAGGGCATCATATTTACATTCTTTCAGGTGCATTAACCCCAAGAAGCACCAACCCGTTTCGAATGACTTTTTTTACGCCTAAAACAAGGCTTAACCTGGCCAGAGTCAGTTCTCTGTCTTCTGTAATGACCTTGTGCCGGTTATAATACCCATGAAATGCCGCTGCAAGCGTCATCAGATATGTAAAAATCACATGGGGATGCAATGCTTGAGCACTTTTTTCCACATTTTCTTTAAATGTATCCAGAATTTTTATAAGATTAATTTCTTCTACAGCAATCAGTAAATGCAGATTTTCACCCTTATCAAAATCAATATCCTGAATGATATTCTCCTGTTTTGCCTTTAAAAAAATCCCCGCTATTCTGGCATGGACATATTGAACATAATACACTGGGTTATCAGAATTTTTCTGTTTGGCAAGTTCCAGATCAAAATCAAGTCCGGAATCATAACTGCGGCTTAAAAACATAAATCTTGCGGCATCTTTGCCCACTTCATCAATAATATCTTTTAATGTGACAAAGTCACCCGCCCTTTTGGACATCTGAAATGGTTTGCCGCCTCTAAGCAGATTCACCAGTTGAACCAATATCACCTCAAATTGTTTGCTTTTTCTTCCCGATGCCACAACAGATGCTTCAATCCTTTTGATATAGCCATGATGATCTGCTCCCCAGACATCAATAACCCGATCAAACCCACGCTCATATTTTTCCATGTGATAGGCAATATCAGAGGCAAAATAGGTTGTCTGCCCGTTATTTTTAACGACCACCCTGTTTTTTTCATCACCAAAATCCTGTGTTCGAAACCAGAGTGCGCCATCTTTTTTATAAATCAACTCTTTTGAAGTGAATTCATCAATAATTTTTTGAACCCGCCCTGAATCATACAGGCTTTGCTCACTAAACCAATTGTCAAATGTGATACCAAAACTTGACAGGTCCTCTCTGATACCCTTAAGAATTTTCTTTGCTGCAAATTTTGCACATGCAGCAATGGTTTCTTTCTCATCTCCTTGAATGAACTTGCTGCCCTCTTTTTCAAGAATCTCACAAGCCAGATCTTTAATATAGTCGCCCTGATAACAGTCATCAGGAAATTCAATTTCTTTACCTGTTTCTTCCAGCAGCTTCAGCCAGACCGATTTTCCCAGAGTTCTTATCTGGCGCCCTGAATCATTGATATAATACTCTTTTTGAACATTAAACCCGGCAAAACAAAGAATATTTCCGATGGCATCTCCAACGGCAGCCCCCCTGCCATGCCCTACATGCAATGGCCCTGTGGGATTTGCGCTGACAAATTCTATCTGGACTTTTTCGTTCTTGCCAATATCTGAGGCACCATATTGTTTATCCTGATCCAGTATCCGGTCAACCACTGGATGCCATGCTTTTTTGGAAAGAAAAAAATTAATAAATCCAGGGCCTGCAATTTCAATCTTTTCAATCAAATTTGCTTCTTCACCTGTAGCTTCACCCAGGGTTTTAATTGATGATACCAGGCTTTGGGCAATTTTTCCGGGAGGCATTTTCTGAATAGCAGCTGAAACCATGGCAAAATTTGTGGAAAAATCTCCATGGGATGAATTCCGGGGTTCCTCTATTTCCATTTCAGGGACATGATCAGATGGCAGCAAACCGTCCTCAAATCCTTTTTGCACAGCATCGAGCACAATTTTTTGAATCTTATTTTTCATTATCAACTCTAATTTTCATCTTCAGAAATATCTTCAGGGGTAAATTTCGGTGTGTCATCTTCAGAATCTATTTCTTTTATCTCGTCTTCGCTGGTTTCCCCATCTTCCTCCAGTATCTTATCAATCTCGACATCATCATCTTCCAGGAAAAATTTTTCTTCTTTTGGAAACGCTTCAATATCATCATATTCAATGGTGATTTTTTCCTGAGCATCATCTTTAAAAAATTCAATCGTATTCTCAAAAAGCTTAACACAAAGATCTAAAGTGGGGAAAAAACTTCTCCTTCTAATAAAATCGGAAAAAGCGTTAAGTCCTCCCCCAGACGCTTTTATCATATCTTCGAGGCTGTATTCTTCTTCATGGAGCAGCAAAACAAAACTTGGATCCACTTCACTGGATTCAAGGATTATCACCTTATTATCTTTCATATTTTTTTCAAATCTTATTTTCTGTCTCATCCATTATCTCCTATAAAGTTTGGGTTAACCTAAAACTTTTTAATATAGCTCAATAGTTCTTCCTGTCAATCATAAGATGGATTTTAACACAATCCTATATTTTGGACAAGTTAAGTGTTGACCTGTTTTTGACAAGGTGATATAAATTCAGGGTTCATTTCGGAGGAGTGGCCGAGTGGCTGAAGGCGGCGGTCTTGAAAACCGTTAAGTGTCAAAGCTTCGTGGGTTCGAATCCTACCTCCTCCGCCAATATTACAATGCGGAGAAATGGCCGAGTGGCTGAAGGCGCTCGCCTGCTAAGCGAGTATAGGTGTTGTTACCTATCTAGAGTTCGAATCTCTATTTCTCCGCCAGCAACAATGATTTTGGGCTGTAAATCAATTAAGATTTCAGCCCTTTTTTATTACCACGTCTGTACTTTAGTTTATACTTTTCTAAAATGATACAAATTTAAGACAGATATTTTGCACCAAAAAAACAACCGGGCTATTCAGTCCCCAATTTTTTAGCCGGATAAAAGGCGGTTTGATTCGGTGCGGTTAGTCCTTACAGGATAAAGCAGGAGTTTTTACGTAATTTACCGGGTAATCTTTATACTATCTATTGACAATACTATTGCAAGGCGTATATTACAAACATGATTAAGTCTTTTAAATGCAAAGAAACAGAAAAAATATTTAATCGTATTTACTCAAAAAACTGGTCAAAGGAAATACAAAATATAGCGTTTAAAAAGCTGAGGATGCTTAATAATTCAAAAAGTTTAACTGATTTAAAAATACCACCATCAAACAGGCTTGAGAAATTAAAAGGGAATAGAAAAGGCCAATATAGTATCCGAATCAATGATCAATGGCGTATCTGTTTCACATGGCAGCATCCAGACGCTTATAATGTTTAAATAGTAGATTACCACTAAAGGAGAAATCCAAATGAAAAAGATAAAACCTATTCACCCAGGAGAAATACTTTTAGAAGAATTTATCAAGCCTTTTGGGATTAGTCAATACAGGTTAGCTAAAGATATTAATGTGTCTCAAATGAAAATTAGTGAAATTGTAAACAAAAAAAGAAGGATTACTGTCGATACTGCATTGAGGTTGGCAAAATATTTCGGAATGTCTCCTGAGTTCTGGATGGGCCTCCAAAATGATTATGACGTGGAAACCGCATTAGACAATGAAGATGTCTCTAAAAATATCGCAAAGATTCAACCGTTAACAAACAATATGATTTATGCATGATCAAATATACACCACATGGCTGATAAACATTTCAAAAAGAAAATTTAATTAAATATTAAAGGAATGCATTCTTTCCCAGAGCGCCTGCTCTTTTGAATAATGATTAAACCCTTTTATCATTTTTGATGTTTCTTTAAGCGGGACATAGTACTGCACACCTTTTTCATCTATTGAAGGAATAATATCCCTTGAATTGGAATATTGATCAGCCGATTCTTTCCACCACTGGGGATGGAGTACCTTGAACCCATATTGTTCTTGAAATTCATTTTGGTGATTATAAATATAGCTGCCCGGGTAATAGGCAAATCGCTGATATTTTATCCTTAGATACCCCCCCAAAAGATTTGGAGAAACCTGGTCTGTAAAAAAAGATTTAAATTCTTCATAGGTTTTTTGAGTTTCCCCTGGATGATTAAAAATCATAAACATGTCATGTAAAATCTCATATCCGCTGCATAGTTTTGATATGTTCAAAAAATTTTCAAGAAAAGATTCAGGGCTTATGGTTTTTCTCATGATCCTGAGCATGGTCTTTGATAAGGAATCAATTCCAAAATCGATCTTGATTTTTAATTTTGATAATAGTTTTATATCTTCCTCATCCAACAGATCAACCCTGGTTTCTAACCAGAAATAAAGATCCAGGTCTTTTTTAATCAATTCCTTTAAAAATTCTTTGCGCCAGTTTTTATCAAATCCGAAACAGGCATCAAAAATGGGGATATAGCGGGGTGAAATTTGTTCATTGATTTTCACAATATAATCAATGGCTGTTTTAACTGAAAGGCTGGACCATCTCTTCTTGTATTCCATGCAGTATCTACAGTGGAAAGGGCATCCTGACCCAAGAAACATCCCTATTGTTTTCTGGGAATGATAGTATGGGTAGG
>JAOZRF010000249.1 GCA_029940245.1 Desulfobacula sp. | reverse complement strand
TCAGGAAACAAAAATTGTTACCTTTGCACCCCTGAGGGTTGACAAGCAGATATCACCTGATCTGGCAGACCGGGTACTGGGTGTTGTTGAAATTGTCCAGGATGTTTCCGATGATTATAAAAAAATATTTAAGCTTCAAGGGCTTATTATCGGGTCCTGCTTTATTATTATGGGAATACTTTTCATGGTTCTTCGATTTGTGGTTAAGCATGGAGAAAAAATTATCGAAAAAAGAGCTGATGAAAAACTTAAGCTTGAAGAAAAACTGAGCCAGGCCGAGCATCTGTCCGCCATTGGTGAAATGACAGCCGGGGTATCCCATGAAATCAGAAATCCCCTTGGAATCATCAAAAGCAGTGCCCAATTATTAAAAAAAAAAATGGAAAAACTTAATGCCGCAAGCACCATACCCGATATTATTGTCGAAGAATCTGCACGGCTGGACAGGATTATTACTGATTTTCTGGATTTTGCCAAACCTAAAACCCCGGATCTTCATCTGTGCAGGGTTGAAGAAATTGTAGAAAAAAATCTTGCCTATCTTTCTCCCCAGATAGAAGATCATAATTTCAATATCATTAAAAAAATATCAAAAAATTTACCTGAAATAAAGGCTGACAGTTCAATGCTTCATCAAGCATTTTTAAATATTTTTATAAATGCGTTCCAGTCCATAAAAAATAATGGCTGTCTTATCATCCAGATAAAATATGATTCCGGCAGTATTGTTATTAATTTTATTGATAACGGAGATGGTATACCTGAAGAGGCCCTAAAAAAAATATGGACCCCGTTTTTTACAACTAAAGATACTGGAACCGGATTAGGTCTTGGTATTGTAAAAAATATGATTGAAGCCCACAACGGAACAATTGGCATTACAAATACAAAAACAAAAGGCGTAAACGTAGAAATCAGGCTTCCGGTTTAGGAGACAGACAGCATGGAAAATATTCTAATTGTTGATGATGAAAAAAATTACCACACAATAATAGGAGAAATCCTTCAGGATGAGGGCTATACATCCTTAACTGCTTCCAGTGGCATGGAAGCGCTGGATATTTTAAACAACGACCTCATAGACCTGGTTTTGACGGATGTAAAAATGCCCGGGATGAGCGGCATCCAATTACTTGAAAAAATTAAGGAAATCAACCCGGATATTCCTGTCATCATCATGACAGCCTATGGCAGTGTTGAAAAAGCTGTGGAAGCCATGCACAAGGGCGCATACACATTTATTCTCAAACCTTTCGAGAACCAGACATTGATTGCACATATTGCCAAAGCGATCTCGGTTTACAGGATTGTTCAGGAGAACAGCTATCTCAGGGATGCTATCCGTTCACGATACAAATTTGATAACATTATCGGAAAAAGCAAACCCATGCAGGAGCTTTATGAACTTATTAAAAAAGTGGCCCCTTCCAACGCCAGCGTCCTTATAGAAGGGGAAAGCGGTACTGGAAAAGAGCTGGTCGCAAAATCAATCCATTATAACAGCCTGAGAAAAAACAATCCAATAGTCAGTGTAAACTGCTCTGCCTTTGCCGAAACCCTTCTGGAAAGTGAATTATTCGGTCATGAAAAAGGGGCTTTCACAGGTGCAGTTGCCATGAAAAAAGGTCGATTTGAAATGTCCGACAAAGGGAGCCTGTTTCTTGATGAAATCGGTGAACTGCCCATTTCTCTCCAGGTAAAATTACTCAGGGTTCTTCAGGAGAAAACAATTGAACGGGTTGGAGGGACATTATCTATCCCTGTTGATTTTCGACTCATTGCAGCCACCAATAAAAATCTTGAAGATGAAATCAAAAAAGGACGTTTCAGAGAAGATCTCTACTACAGACTCAATGTTGTCAAGGCGGTTATCCCTCCCCTTAGAGATAGACCCGAGGACATCCCTTTGTTAATCAGACATTTTATTGACAAATATACCAAAGGACCGCAGTCAACGGGCAAGGTATCCGAAATCCATCCTGAAGCGGTCCAAATTTTATGTGATTATCAATGGAAAGGCAATGTAAGAGAACTTGAAAACATTATAGAACGCAGTGTAATCCTGTGCACAAGCGACATGATTACCCCCTCCGACTTTCCCTTACAGATCAGACAAAACATGTCTTTCACACTGGATCTAGATGGGATTCCCGAGGGTGCCGGCCTTGCTGAAACCCTTGCCGCCGTCGAAAAAAGAATGATACAAAGAGCAATGAAACTTTCAGACGATGTACAGACAAAAGCAGCTGAAATTCTTGGAATAGGGAAAAGCGGTTTAAACCAGAAACTTAAAAAATTTAATCTGGATAAATAATTTTAAAACAATAATGGGCTGTTCAAGATTTTAAACTGTTTTAAAACTTTTAATTTTTAGCTGTATTTTTAAATGGTTAAAGACATAATTCAATAAATTCTGTCAAGATAAGTTTAAAATTTTGAACTTGTCTGCATTCTTTTTCAATTTGGCTGGTACAAATTAAAGAACCTTAAAGTTTATTCGAAAATAAAAAGAGTTTAATTTCAGATAGTTAAAAAATTTTTAAGGGGTAGGGATTAATTTTAAAGTAATGGCAGGAAAATTGCATTATTAATTTTACAATTACATAATGTTAATTTTTTCATTTTTTTTTCCTTTTCTAAAAAAGGCTGCTAAAACAAAGCAGCCTTTTTCAGTTTATATCACTTTATTTCATTTGTCTTGCTCAGGGCGATCGGCCGGTATATTGAAGTGCCATAGTCTGTTACAATTTTCTCGTACATTTTTTTGCTCTCGCCTGCTTTATCAGAGGTTTCATACAACATGGCCAGTGCAAAGCTCGCTTCATCTTTTAATAAATTTGTTTTTCCTTTCTCAATTTGAAGGAAATATTTCTCAGCCGCTTCAAATTCTTTTCTGGCAAGGCTTACATTCCCTAAAGAGGCAAGAAGAAAATTTTCCATCTGAACGTCATTTTTTAATATTTCAAGGGATTCTTTATAATATTGAAAACTTTGATCAAATTTTGAAGCATCATAACATATTTTGGCAAATCTTACCTTTGCAAGCTTACCGGCTGTTGTATTGGCATAGTCTGTAAAAATATTTTGAAAAGCATCCCTGGTTTCCAAATACCCTTTGTCAGGATCATTGATTGCCGCATATTGGGTTAATGCATGACTTACAAGCAGAGCAGCAGTATTTTCAGCTTTTTGGAGGCTATACATAACCCCTGAAAAAACCACTGCTACCAAAACAATGGCACTGGCAATTAAAATTAATTGTTTTTTATATTTCTTTGCATAAGCCACTGCCTTTAAAAGGCTTGCCTGAAAAGGATCTATTTGCTCAAGTTCCTTTCTTCTTTCATTTGACACTCTTTGTTCTGCCATTCTTTTATTCCACCTTAAAAAATATATTAATAATTACCACACAAGTGTTTTATAAATCCATCCAACATCACCATCTCCATGTTTAATTTTAATCCAATTTTTTTTTCTTTCAAGAACCTTAAATGGCACGCCTTTTTCAGTTATAAACAAAACCTGACTTTTGGTATCAGGCCTGGATCTGATGTTGCATTTATCTTTTATTGTAATCACACATTCTATCTTGCTTAAAAGGGATTTATGAATCCAGGCCACATCATTTTCAAAATCCTTAATCTCATACCAATCCCCTTTTTTTTTGTTAATTATGAACGGATGATATTTTTCAACCTGCCACAGCACATCGTATTGTGTTCCAGGGCCTGATCGGATATTGGCAATATCAGAAATTACACAAAGTCTTTCCGCTGCAAAAGCTACACCGGTTAGAATCAATAAAACTGCCATAATGGCCGACATCGCTTTAATCATTTTAATGACGTTCTCTATATTTAACTGCTTCATAACAAGCCTCCTGGTATTCTTTTAACCAAAACCTAAAAGCATTCCTGTCTGGTATACCAAAAAAGACATGGTCCATGCAACAATAGTTGTATATATCAGGTTAAAACCTGCCCACTTTGCCGAAGCTTCCTTGTAAATAGTTACAATAGTTGCAAAACAAGGCACATATAATAATACAAAAATCATCATTGAAAGGGCTGAAAGGGCCGACATACCGGAATTTTTGAGCGCTTTCTCCAAGGCATCACCCTGATCATTACCCACACCATATAGAACACCCATCGTACTGACAACAACCTCTTTGGCAACAAACCCTGTAACAAGGGCGACACTTGCCTGCCACCCTATTCCAATCGGCTCAAAAAATACCCCTAATGATTTTCCAATCTTACCAATATATGATTTGGATACCCGTTCCTGTTCTTTTCTATTTTCAATATTTTTGAGTACTAAACTTAATTGGCGGTTTAATTCTTCTGCTTCTATCGCATCAGTTGCGGAAATCCTCTCGGAATAATCAGATTTAACCACATTGGTTTTTTCATCATAATCCACAGAATAAACAATTGTTTTTGGAAAGCTTGAAAGAGCCCAGATAATAATTGACCCGATAAGAATAACGCCGCTCATTTTTCTTAAAAACATTTTGCTTCTATCCCACATGTGGATCAAAAGACTTTTTAACATCGGCATTCGATATGGCGGCAACTCCATAATAAAAGGAGCATCTTTGCCTTTAAAGAAAACAGCCCTTAAAAACCTGCCGGATAAAATAGCAACGACAATACCTGTGAAATACAAACTGAATATGATGGTACCCGCTTTTTCTGCAAAAAAGCTGCCGGCCAGTACAATATATACAGGAAGTCTTGCTGAACAGGACATAAATGGTGTCATCAGAATGGTTAGAATCCGATCTTTATCGCTCTCCAGAGTTCTCGTAGCCATAATAGCAGGCACACTACAGCCAAATCCCATTAACATGGGGATAAAGGATTTTCCATGAAGCCCGGATGTATGCATCACCCGATCCATTATGAAAGCAGCCCTTGCCATATAACCGGTATCCTCAAAAAGTGCAATACAGAAAAACAAAA
>JAOZRF010000248.1 GCA_029940245.1 Desulfobacula sp. | reverse complement strand
AAAAATAACAATTATTCTATTCCCATGTTCCTATGTCAGGTGTACAAAATCAAACGATAAAAATCCAACATTTGAAATATGAATTTCATTGCAGATGATAAATACCGGAATGGAGTTTTGACTGCAATTTATGCAACCTCTTCTTGACGTATATTTATAAATTCTATATTTTCATTGAATTTGATGATAGAAATGCAATATTGTGAAAATTCTTTTTCTGGAATCTTTTTTTGGCGGCTCTCATAAGGAGTTTGCTTTGGGTTTTAAGTCCCGCTCATGTCACGATGTAACCCTTGTGACGCTTCCGGCCGGATTCTGGAAATGGCGGATGAGAGGGGCTGCCCTGTATTTTGTCAATCATGTTAAAGATTTTTCTATGTTTGATGCAATTATTGTTACTGATATGCTGGATTTAACAGATTTTATGTCTCTTGCAGGCAAAGACCTTCCCCCCGTATTAATCTATTTTCATGAAAATCAATTATCCTATCCATTGTCGCCAAGGCAAACCCGTGATTTTCATCTGGGGTTCACCAATATTATTTCTGCCTTTGCTGCGGATAAGGTTTTATTTAATTCTAAATTTCATTTTAATGATTTTATGAAGTCAGCAAGCCAATTGATCAAACAGATGCCGGATTTCAGACCAGGCTGGATGATAGAACAAATCAGGCAGAAAACTGAGGTGATTTATCCGGGATGTGATTTTGAAACAGGTGTAATTGATTTAAGGCAAAGAGATGTCAAAGCGCCTTTGATCCTATGGAATCACAGATGGGAATATGACAAAAACCCTGAGTTTTTTTTTGATGCCCTGAGCACTTTAAAAGAAAAAAATATCTCTTTTTCTCTGGCCTTGCTCGGGGAAAAATATGATATTTTCCCTGATATTTTTAAACAGGCAAAAGAAAAATTTAAAGATGAGATAGTTGTTTACGGGTATGTTGAATCCCGAAAAGACTATCTGGCCTGGCTGAAAAAAGGAGCCATTGTCATAAGCTGTGCCATTCAGGAGAATTTTGGTATTTCCATTGTCGAGGCAGTCAGATTTGGTTGTATACCTCTGCTTCCGGACAGGTTGTCTTATCCTGAAATTATGCCCGGGGATATTCATTCCAGGATTTTATATCAGACAAAAGAAGACCTCATGGGAAAACTTCAAAACATGGTTTTAAATTATCAGGAATATCTGCCCATGCAGAAAAGATTGTCCGCAAATATGGAATATTTTTCATGGGAAATCCTTATAAAACAATATGACAGCATTCTGGAAAAATTAAAACTTTGAGAGTTGGGATAAAATAAGAGATTAACCTTAACATGGAAACAATTTCTATGCTATAACTGCTAAAAAATTTTAAACGTTAAAATAAATTTGAATCAACAGACAGCACCTTTTAAGATGGAATGAAAATGAAAATTAATATTGCAATCAATGGTTACGGTAGAATCGGGCGTTGTATTACCAGAGCTTTATATGAATCTGAAAAATTTTATAATAAAATTAATCTTGTTGCCATAAATGAGACGGCTGATGAGAAAACCATTTATCATTTAACCAAATATGATTCAACCCATGGCAAGTTTCCTCTAAAGGTTGAAAACGAACCTTCAACCCTGATAATAGGTAAAAACAGGATAAAAATATTTCATGAAAAAAATATTTCCAACCTTCCCTGGAAAGATCTGAATATTGATATCGTCCTTGATTGCACTGGGATCTATAAGGATAGGAAATCTGCTGAGTCACATCTTTTTTCAGGGGCAAATAAGGTGATTTTTTCCCAGCCGGCAGAAGATGAAATAGATGCCACCATTGTATATGGTGTCAATCATCACGCATTAAAAAAAGAGCATGCGATTATTTCAAATGCTTCCTGTACAACCAATTGTGTAATCCCTGTCCTTTATGTGCTGGATCAAACCCTTGGAATTGAGAGCGGAACCATTACAACCATTCATTCTGCCATGCATGATCAGCCAGTGATTGATGCGTATAATCCTGATTTAAGGAAAACACGATCCGCATTGATGTCCATCATTCCCGTGAATACAGCCCTGGAAAAAGGGATTTCAAAAATTCTGCCAACCATGGAAGGCAAATTTGAAACACTTGCCATAAGGGTGCCCACCACAAATGTATCTATTATGGATATCGTTATTCTGGTAAGGAATGATACAGATATTAAGGCGGTCAACAATGCGTTAATTAAAGCATCTGAACAGGGATTGAAAGGTATTCTGGGTGTAACAGACGAACACCTGGTGTCCTGTGATTTTAATCATGATCCCCGCTCGTCAATCATTGATCTTCACCAGACCCGGGTCAGTGGAAAACATCTGGTCAAAATCCAGGCCTGGTTTGATAATGAATGGGGATATTCAAATCGGATGCTGGATACTGCTATCGCAGCATTTCAAGCAAAATAAATAGTGCCTGAACAAAAACTTTGTTCAGGCACTATACATTGTCTAAGAACCCAGTTCGATCAGTTTTTTTGTTATTTCTTTGAACTCTTCCGGGATTTTAGTGATATCATCAAATGGGCGTATGCCATCCCTGTCAGAACGTGCAATTTCATCTGTTTCAGGAATGAATCCGAGTATCCTGTAATCCGGCATGCTGTCTTTTATCAATTGTTTGTCTGCTTCGGATTTGACCCTGTTTCCCAGCACAACGATGTTTTTAATCCCGATGTCCTGACCCAGTTTTCTTATTTTATTTGCTGCCACACGGCTTCTTTTCCCAGGGTTTACCACCACAATAAGAGCATCCACAGATCCTGAAGTTGCACGGCCCAGATGTTCAATACCAGCTTCCATATCCATGACCACAACTTCATTTCTGGCAAGAACCAAATGGTTCATCAAAGCCTTTAAAATAACGGCTTCAGGACAGATGCAACCGGAACCACCCTGGAGTACTGTCCCCATGACCAGGAGTTTTACCCCGTCTTTTTCAATGGAAAAGCGATCCGGGATATCATCCACTTTGGGATTTAATGTAAAAAAACCTCCCATTGTGCCAGGCGTAGCCCCGGTCCGTTCGGCAATCAGATCAGACAATTCTGAAACCGGGGTGATGGGTATGGATTCATCAATACCAAGGGCTGCAGCAAGATTGGCAACAGGATCAGCATCTATGGCAATAACTTTAGTCTCTTTATTTAAGGCAGCAATAGATCGTGCAATTAAAGAAGTGATGGTGGTTTTCCCAACACCGCCTTTGCCGCCAACAGCAAGTTTTAAACTCACAATAGGTCTCCTGGAAGTTTTAAAATTTAATATATTTGCATTGGAATCAGGATAGTTTTTCTAAAATGCTTCCTTTATCATCTAATAAAAAAACTTCATAATCGTTCTTTTGGGCATGGTCAATCAAGTCTTCCTTTATTATGGCCTGGATTTCATATTTATTGTTCATGATATCCTTGGGCATGATAAGAAAGCATTGTTGTGCAATTTCTTTGCTTTTAAAGGCCGGGATAAAAGGGACAATTCTCTCTTTGCCGGTAAAGCCTACAAATTGTTCATTGGATGTTTCAGGGTTTTGAACAACTATATAATACCAGATATTTTTTATCGGGTCATTCAATTTTTTAAAATCCTCCTCCCAAAAAATTTGTTAGAATTAAATATAAGACTATTTTATATAAAATAAAGGTACTAAATAGGCAGAATAAATAAAAAAGCCCCGGCCGTATTTTAAAAAGGATCGGGGCTTTTAAAAGCAAAGGGCTGAGGGAATACTAAATATCAAGCCATGAATCAGAATAAAGGGTTTCACCCATAATAACCTTATAGGTTTTTGCATAATCCTGCATTTCTTTGTTAAGGCTGGCGATATCAGGCTCATTGCCGTCCATCATGCCGTAAATCAAGTCGACAATATCCTGGCGCCGGCCTTTGGCAATAGCTGTCAGTTGTGTGTCAAGGGGATCTGAAATAACGGCTTTCATACCATATTTTTCAAGCATTACCATGTAAGTCCGGTTCAGAATGCCGCGAAGATGATCCGG
This sequence comes from Desulfobacula sp., assembly GCA_029940245.1. Lineage (GTDB taxonomy): Bacteria > Desulfobacterota > Desulfobacteria > Desulfobacterales > Desulfobacteraceae > Desulfobacula. The sequence goes on along the minus strand of JAOZRF010000248.1, from coordinate 956 downwards.
AGGTCCATTGGAAATATTGGAAAGACCACAGGTCGATTTTGCACCGGGAGCCATGTCTTCTAACATCATCTGAAAATTCATCAGACTTATGCTCTGCTGCTGCTGGATATTGACAGGGGTAACAATTCCATCCACCCATATTCTCTCATTGGCAATGCCTGCTTCATTGGCAAAATAAATGAGCTCTACTGCTAAAGCCGCTCTTTCGTTTTCATCTCTTGGCAGACCATCAGGGCCCCACATGAGTGCAACAAAGTCAGCATCATATTGTGCTGCCATGGGTACCATTTTTTCATATCTTTCAGGCCGTACCATGATAGAATTGATAATATGGGGGTGAGCTGCAGGTTTGCAGACTTTAAGGCCGGCCTCAATGGCATCAATGTTAGATGAATCAAGAAGCAATGGCATTTCGGGAGCTGCTTCCTGAACAACATTAACGACCCATGGCATTAATTCTGCTCCAAATTTTTTTGCAGGACCCAGATTTATGTCGATATAATCCATACCCAGTTCTTTTTGTCTTAGAACTTCTTTTTGAATAGGTTCCGGATTACGTTTGGCTGGATCTGCTTGTTTGAATTCTTTTCCAATGACAGTGGAAATGACATTCAGACTTTCACCAAAAAGTATCATGTTCTCTTCCTTTTATGTTTAAAATGTTACGTTTTTTATGAGCCGGGGCAGTAAACCGCCCCGACTTTTTTAAACAAATTATTTGGTTTTCAGGAATGCAGCCAGGTGGGCAGCTTCCCTTGGTCCGACGGTAATGGTCCAGCCGGGAAGTTCCTCTTCAACATCACCTGCAATGGCTGCAGCATAACCTGGGATAATGAGTTCTTTATGTTTTACCTTATCCATTATGCCGCTCTTTTTAACAAACAATCCCACATCATCACCACCAAATTTACCGGCAGCCCAGGCAGTCAGAACGGAAAGACCTTCAGAATCTTTGA
>JAOZRF010000247.1 GCA_029940245.1 Desulfobacula sp. | reverse complement strand
ATTTATATAATTATTTCATGCTTATGTAATATACAACATTTAAGGCTATAGAATTTTAATACAACATGATCCTCTGATGAGCGACAATCATAATTCCCACCTGACGACAATTAAAATTCCCGATTTTCAAGAAAGGGAATAAACTGATCCAAACCAATGAATGTAAAATACAGGAGGGTTTGGATGGTAACCGACAAACAGGTGAGGAGATTGAAAATGCTCATAAAGACACAAACAACAAAGGTGATAGCATCAGCAAAAGCAGGGATGGATGAAAAAACAGCAAGGAAATATCTAAAAAGCGGTCAATTGCCCAGTCAGTGTAAGTCAGAACACACCTGGTGTACACGATCGGATCCGTTTGATCAGGAGTGGGATGAGATCAAAGATAAACTGGATATTAATCCCGGTCTGGAAGCAAAAACTCTATTTGAAGCGTTACAGAGAGAAAAACCAGGTAAATTTGCTGATGGTCAGCTTCGAACTCTACAAAGACGAATCAAAGTGTGGCGTGCAACCGAAGGTCCCCCAAAGGAAGTATTTTTCCCACAACAGCATTATCCCGGACAGTTATGTGCATCAGATTTTACTGATATGAACAAACTGGGCATAACCATCGGAGGACTCTCATTTAAGCATCTGATATACCATTTTGTACTGACCTACTCTAACTGGGAGACCGGAACCATCTGTTTTTCTGAAAGCTATGAAAGTCTGAGTGAGGGGTTTCAGAATGCATTATGGGAGCTTGGTGGAGTACCACAAAGACATCGCACTGACCGGTTATCAGCAGCAGTTCACAAGGAATGCAATCCTGAAGAATTTACTACCCGATATCAGGAACTACTGAAGTATTATAATCTAAAAGGAGAAAAGATCCAGACCGGAGAAGCCCATGAGAATGGTGACGTGGAGCAACGAAATTATCGTTTTAAAAAAGCCGTTGATCAATCGCTTCAATTACGAAACAACCGTAATTTTGACAATCGGCAGGATTATGAAATCTTTTTACAAAAGTTATTTGTCCAGCTCAATGCCGGTCGTAAAGAAAGGCTGGTCGAAGAAATAAAGCTTCTAAAAAGGCTTCCTGAGCGAAGGATGGATGACTGTAAAAAAGAAAAGGTGAAAGTAGGTCCCAGTAGTACGATCCGGGTACGACACAATACTTATTCTGTTCATAGCCGCCTTATCAAGGAATGGGTTGAGGCAAGGATATATGCCCAACGAATAGATATCTGGTATGCCCAAAAGAAAGTAGATACGTTACCAAGACTCAAAGGAGAGAATAAGTACAAGGTTCAATACCGTCATATCATTGATTGGCTTGTTCGTAAACCAGGTGCATTTGAGAATTACCGGTACAGAGATGACCTGTACCCCAGCAGTTATTTTCGTATGACTTATGACTATCTTAAAGACAGGCACAGCCAGCAGGTAGCCAGCCGCCAGTATTTACAGATACTCCATTTGGCGGCTATGGAGAGTGAAACCCGTGTGGAGGCTATATTGCAGATGTTATTAGATACAGCAGAGCCGATAACGTATACAACAGTCAAAGATAAAATGTATTCCGGCCAGACGTTTTGTAGTGCAAAGGATGTCTGTTAATTGCCGCAGTTAATTGACCTGTATTTTCTGATTATTTTGGACAGATCAATAAATTGTCACATTGTTTTAAATTAAGAAGGGTGAATGCTTTTACGGCATTCCTCCTTCTTTTTGCTAGAAAGATTTATTGGTATTGATGGATCTTTCCTTTGCGTCTTCGAACTCGGTCAAGATCAGATTTTCGGTATTGATTTTTTTGAGACTTATCAGCAGGAAGTCCAGCAACAGATGCCCAAGCTGATCGGATATCTCACTTAGCTTCTGTTCCAAACGTTCATCCTCATAGATATTCATTCTGTGTCCTCCGTGTTTTAAAAGATTTCAGTAGCTGCCAGACGCACGTGCTCAGCGGTGACAGAAGCAGATTGCTGTTTAGCAGCTGCCACGATGGCCCCGCGGGCCAGATGATTTGATTTTCTAAACAGTCCGCCCGAGCCCTGATGAATGGCTGTAACGGCGGCATCATCAAAAATATTTAGTTTTACACCTGCGATATTCAGGTGATGCTGCAAATACTGTTGCATTCCAGTCAAGTCTATGCCCTGAAGATGGCTTTTGCAGACAACACGGGATGCTAGCGGCAGGCAACTGCGATAGCGCAGGTTATCGACAAGATTGCTCTGTCCGGCAAGCACCATGGGCAGGTATGGCTTTGAATCGCTTTCGAACTGCGTGAGGGTGTGCAGCTCAGCAAACACCTCAAGACGCAGCAATGAGGCCTCATCAATGACCAGCACAGGAGTAATTTTTTTGCCGCAGGCCAGCTGCACCACCTCGTCTTTTATCCTGGTGGTCATACGTGCCCGTGAACAGCCGCTTGTATCAGTCGCCAATTCTGCCAGGATTTGCCGGTACAGCTCCAGAATGGAGCCCGAGGTTGCAGTCACACGGATAAGACGGTACCGGGAAGGATGCAGATTGTTGATCACATAGCGCAGTGCGGTTGACTTGCCGCTGCCGATTTCTCCGGTCAAAAGTGCTGTGGCCCCCAATCTTATGGCATATTGTATGCGTTCCTGCACAGCTTGCAGCGCTGCTGTTACCAGGATATTCTTCAGAGCGATATCTGCGGCAAACGGCTCGCAGTGCATGGCAAAAAAAGTTCGATATGTTGAATTCATGTCGGGTCCTCCCACAGTCGGCCGCTTTCCGGGCGCGATTCATCTGCTGAAAGTTGTATCTGATAGTTTTTGTCCCGTTTGACCCGGCAGTTAACCTGCAGATCAACCATGGTGAGCATTCCGTAGGATTTTTGCTGCCATTTGACTTCAGCCGTCTCAGGGCTTTCATTATGAAACAATACCTCCACCCGTTTGCCGATCAGCTCTACCGGAGCTTCATAAAGTCGCCTGTCTATAACGATGGTGCGGTCCCTGTTTACCCGTCGCCTGACCACAGTACGGAAGTGGTCCGGCAGGTCAGCTGGGGCACAGCGAATGCATTGCATGTTATCTGCAAATCGCTGTAGCGGCGGATTGCCCGTGCCTGAGTGCTTGCGCCTGTGATATTGCTCCCGCAGCCATATGTCCAGAGCTTTGTTCAGGTCCAAAAACGTGGCGCCGCTAAAGCCGCTCAGAAATTGACTGCGCACTGATCTGAAAAACCTTTCGATTTTACCCTTACCCTGGGGTTTATATGGCCTGGCGTGAATAAGTGCTATACCCAGATTAGCACAAATGTATTCCAGTTGCCGGGATCGGTATGCCGCACCATTATCAACGTAGAGTTTACGCGGCAGCCCCCGTTTTAAAAGCGCCTGCTCAAAGGCATTTGAAAAACACTTCAGCGATTCCGACGGATAAAATTCAGCATGGGGCACCAGCCGGGAATGGTCATCGATAAAGGCAATCAGATAGGTCTTGCGGTTTTTACCTCCCATCTGCACGCTGGGGCCGTGCAGCACATCGCTTTGCCAGATGTCATTTGGCAATTCAGCCTCGAATTTGCGCCGATCCTCGGCCTGTGGCTTACTGCCGTGCATAAGGTCATGCTCATGCAGAAACCGGTAAACCGTCGTCAGCCCCGGTTGTCTGTCTGGTGCTATCAGACCGCGCTTCCGTGCCGTGTCGATAAAAACTTGTACCTGCATCTTAGGTAGCTCTTTACGAAGCCTGATCAGATTCAGAGCCGTTTCATCATCAATTACACGCGAAGCGCCGGAATCGCTACGCTGTTTCGGCTCCAGCGCGCTCAGTTGCCTGCCGCTTTCTTCGTAAGAGGCAATCCAGTTTAAAATCGCCGCCCGGCTGATGCTTGTTTTGTCTGAATGCGGAATATCCCATTTGCGCCCGGTTTTTTTTCGCAGCAGTTTTTCCTTCTCACCGTGCTCCAGCCTGCCACCATTCACAAAATCGTGAATTATGCTGTATCGAAACACCGCTACTTCTGTTTTTTTGTGCTTTTGCATATTTTCCTCCCGGTAAAATTAATCTTGAACTTAGATTACTTAAACCTTGGAAGGCTAAAAAGAGCAAAGGCCACTGGGGTAGCAAAAAACAAGACTTTTCTCAAATTATTTGTCTACTTACCGGCACGATCTCCAGACATTGTAATCGGTCAAAGCCGGCTATCTCGCTTTTGACCCATGCGTTGGTCAGGTGGGCTTTGATTTTATGCCGCAGATTTTTAAGCCAGTGCCTTTTGCGGGATTTTGAACCGTCGGGGGGCCATCTGCCGGTCTTGAGTCGGTAGGAAAGAGTTGACCGGATTGCTGCAATCGGAGACTGAATGCCCTTAAAATGTGTCTTCGGCCTGAGTGTGATTACACAGCCACAGTCCGGACAGCGATAACACTTGAAAAACAGGGGCGTTTTAAATCCGTCAAACAGTCTTGAAACGTATCCATGGCCCCATACTTTATAATGATTGCAGCGCGGGCAAACATCTGGGCGAGGCCACTTGAAATTTCGTTCCTGCTCATAAATAAGCTTGAGAATTACTTCAACAAATAGTATCATTTGATAACTTTCTTTATGGGGGCTTTACTGCCCCGGTTTGTATTGGGCGGCCTGGTTCTATGAAAACCGGCCGCTCTTTTTTTATGCATAAAAAAAGAGCTTATAATAAGCTCTTTTAATTTGAACTTCCACTTGTTTGTTTAATTTATTCTGGTTTTGACCAGCTGTATCTATTTGATATATTGCGGGGACTTACAGCTGCGGCGTTTCATTTGAATATTTATCAATAAGCCTTTGCTCCAGCTCCGACTGTGAAACAGTACTTTTATCCGCAAGGATGTGTTCAATCGGGATATATTTTTTGGAAAGTGCTCTGGAAACAAGTACAAATCTGTGGCAGTTGAAAGGGTCTTTTTCAGCACACATTAAGGATATATTCATTCCTTCTTTTAACTTATTTATGACAGCTTCAATTCCTTCAGT
>JAOZRF010000562.1 GCA_029940245.1 Desulfobacula sp. | reverse complement strand
GGGTATCTGCTGATCAGTTGTGACAAAATCGTTTTTCTTATGGCAAATATCCAGAGTTTTCAAAATATCTTATTGAATTATCAAATAATTTTGGATAAGGTAAAATACTCAACAATAAAAACAAGGGGGACGATGAACGATCAAAGCATTCTTGAAAACAAAAAAATTCTAGCGGTTGATGATGAACCGGATATTTTGGAAACCCTTGAAGAACTACTCTATATGTGTTCCGTTGATACGGCATCAACCTTTGAAGAGGCCATCCTATATTTAAAGAATAACACCTATGATATTGCTGTTCTGGACATCATGGGTGTTAATGGCTATGAACTTTTAAAGGTCACCCATAAAATCGGTATCCCCTCTTTAATGCTGACAGCCCACGCGCTTACCCCGGATAATTTAAAACAATCCATTGAACAGGGGGCGGATGCATATATTCCCAAAGATAAACTTGCTGATATTTCTCTGTATGTTGCAGATATTTTAACGGCAAAAAAAGCAGGCAAAAAAAGCCATGCCTCATGGTTTTCATTGCTGACCCCAATATTTGACAAATTATTTGGTGACGGCTGGAAGAAACAAAATGGGGGTTTCTGGGATGACTTCGATAAAAAAAACTATTGACTTCCGCAAAAAAAACTATTGACTTCCGCCTTAGTTCTTAATAATTAATTACCTTATAAATTTAATTCAGGAAATAATTGCTATTTTCTCCTCATCTGGTGTGTTGCCTCTACCTGGCCTGTAGCTGTAAAAAACAGAGCTTTATTAATAAAATAATTTTTAAGTTGCACAAATATACAGTTTAAATTTTTTAATGCCGTTTTTATTTTTTACAAACCAAGGAGGTGATATTTTAACTTATTGTTTTTTTACAATTTTTTAAAATCTTGCAATTAAACCAGTATAAATCCAAAGGAGATTTCCATGAGCGAAAAAGATGTTGTTGAGACCACAGAGGCCCAGATAGCAGTCCATTGGACAGAAGAAGAATATTATTATCCATCCACAAAATTCATTGCTCAGGCAAACCTTACCGATGAAGGAATATTTGACCGGTTCAGCCTGAAAAATTTCCCGGATTATTACACAGAGTTTGCCGAGCTTTTGACCTGGTACAAGTATTGGGATGAAGTCCTGGATTCCAGTGACGCACCCTGTTACAAATGGTTTAAAGGCGGAAAAATCAATGCCAGCTACAATTGTATTGACCGGCACCTGAAAGACAATAAAAACAAAACAGCCATCCATTTTGTTCCGGAACTGGAAGAAGAACGCGTTCAGCATATCACTTACCAGGAGCTTTATGTCCGGGTGAATGAATTTGCAGCATTGTTAAGGGATACTGCAAAACTCAAAAGAGGTGACAGGGTTACCATCCATATGCCCATGTCGG
>JAOZRF010000006.1 GCA_029940245.1 Desulfobacula sp. | reverse complement strand
CATATTTACACTGTTTCTAAATTAACAAGAGAAATAAAAACTTTATTAGAAGAAACCTATCCTTTTATCTGGGTGACAGGTGAAATTTCCAATTACGCTGTTCCTTCTTCAGGGCATTCTTATTTTACATTAAAGGATCAACAGGCCATTGTCAGTGCTGTGATGTTTAAAAATCAAAAAGCTAAATTAAAATTTAAACCTGAAAATGGGTTGAAAATTATTGGTCTGGCACGGCTGTCAGTATATGAACCTCGCGGATCTTACCAACTTATTTTTGAACATTTGGAACCGGAAGGTGCAGGTTCCATGCAAGTGGCTTTTGAACAGCTCAAAAAAAAATTAAAGGATAAAGGCTTTTTTGATGATAAACTTAAAAAACCAATTCCTTTTTTACCTTCTAAAATCAGTGTCATTTCGTCAGGTACTGGTGCTGCTGTTAGAGATATTATTAATATTGCTAAAAGACGTTTTCCAAATTGCTGTCTTGAAATCCTTCCGGTTAAAGTCCAGGGGAATGAATCGGTTAACGAAATTTGCGATGCCATAAACCTTGTTAATCTTCGTTTAAAATCTGATTTAATTATTCTTGCACGAGGCGGAGGCTCCTTAGAAGATCTTGCTCCATTCAATTCAGAGGCTGTGGCCAATTCTATTTTTAACTCTTTTATTCCAATCATAACGGGTATTGGGCATGAAACTGACTTTACCATAGCTGATTTTGTTGCTGATCTGAGAGCACCAACACCATCGGCTGCAGCCGAGCTTGCTTTGCCGGATAAAAATTATCTGGTTCAAAAAATTTCAGATTTGCAGGAACGTCTTAATAAATCTTTAAAAAAAGAAATACATATTCTTAAACAGATGGTTTTTAATTTAATAGCAAGACTAAAAAGTCCTGAGACAGCAGTTTATGATCTTAGATTCAAGATTGAGGATTTTGAAACACGACTAACGAATATGATGGTGCATCATGTGCTTCATGACAAGGAAAAATGTCTTTGGTTGTCAGAAGCCCTTTCCTCAAGAAATCCTGAAAAAAGAATTTTAGATCATCGGCAATACGTAAAAGCACTTTCTAAATCTCTATCTTATAATTTTCAACAACAAATTCAAAAAATAAAAACAATTCACTTAAAGCTTAATTCCAAACTACAGGCATTAAATCCAGAAGCAGTTTTGAAAAGAGGATATAGTATTTCAAGATTTGTTTCAGATAAGCGAGTGATTATAAATTCAAGAGATGTCAAAATAAATGATCAAATAGAGATTATCCTTTCAAATGGACAATTGATTACAAGGGTGGAAAAAATAAATGGTTAAGAAAAAAACGTTTGAAACAGCTTTAAAAGAACTTGAAGAAATTGTAAAGGAACTTGAATCCGGGGATCTTTGCCTTGAAGATGCAGTCAAAAAATATGAATCAGGGATGCAGCAATCCAAATTTTGTCTTGATCTTTTAGATAAAACTGAAAAAAAAATATCTCAGATTTCAAAAACCGATGATGGCAACATAAAAGAAGTACCATTTGAAAATGAATAATATGGAATTTAATTTATCCCAATATCTAACAGAAAAACAAGCCCTTGTTAACCAGTATCTGCAACTGATCCTTCTTCAGTATGATAAAAGGCTTGAACTGATTATGGCCATGGATCATTCTCTTATGGCAGGCGGGAAAAGATTGCGGCCCATCCTGTCAATGGCTGCAGCCCAGGCTTGTGGAAAAAATTTTTTGATTGCCCTGCCCGCCTGCTGCGCCATTGAAATGATCCATACCTATTCCTTGATTCATGATGATTTGCCGGCCATGGATAATGATGATTTAAGGCGTGGATTGCCAACCTGCCATAAAAAATTTTCCGAAGCCACAGCCATTTTAGCAGGAGATGCATTGTTGACACACGCATTTAATGTTATTTCTAATCCAAAACCAGTTTTTGATATATATCCTGACGATCAAACAAGAATTAAATTAATTTCTAAAATTTCCCGGGCAGCCGGCATTCAAGGTATGGTGGAAGGACAAATGATGGATATGCAGTCTTTTCAACCAGAACAAAATAACGAGTTAAGCCATCTTAAAAAAATACATGCACTTAAAACAGGAAAAATGATAACAGTCAGCGTTGAGACGGGTGCCTTAAGCGCGGGTTCTGATGCTGGAACAATTGATAAATTGATTGCTTACGCAGAGAATATTGGCCTGGCGTTTCAGGTTATGGACGATATTTTAAATATTGAAGGTGATCCACAAATAATGGGAAAGGCTGCCGGATCTGATACATTAAATGAAAAAATGACATTTCCGGCAGTTCTTGGTATTGATGAGTCAAAAAAATATGCAAAAAATCTTATTGATAAGGCCATTGAAGCGATTTGGGAATTCGATGCAAAAGCAACGCCTTTAAGACAGATTGCCAATTATATTATTAACAGAGACCATTAACTAATAAAGGTTGATAAATTTTGAACCTTCTTGAACAAATAAATACATCAAAAAATATAAAAGAGCTGTCAAGAAAAGAGCTTAAACTTTTAGCAATAGAAATTCGTCAAAGAATTATTGATGTTGTTTCTAAAAATGGCGGACATCTTGCCTCAAGTCTGGGTGCGGTAGAATTGACGCTTGCTATTCACTATGTTTTTGATTTGCCCGTGGATACATTAATATGGGATGTCGGACATCAATCCTATGCCCATAAATTAATAACCAAAAGAAATAAAACCTTTGACAGCCTTCGCCAGTATAAAGGCATATCAGGATTCTCAAAAATAAAAGAAAGCCCCTATGACGGCTTCACTGTGGGGCATTCCTCGACCTCTATTTCTGCTGGTCTTGGAATCTGTTGTGCCAAATATTTAAATAAGGATGAATCTGATGTTATTTGTGTTATCGGAGATGGTTCCCTGACCGCAGGACTTGCCTATGAAGGATTGAATCAGACCGGAGATTCAAAACGAAACCTTATTGTTATTTTAAATGATAACGACATGTCCATATCACCCAATGTGGGTGCCCTGTCTTCTTTATTAAGCCGGACTTTTTCAGCTAAATATCTTCAGTCCATGCGAAATAGATTTGGTATATTCTTAAAGTCTTTACCTAAAATCGGTCATGATATTTATAATATTGCCAAACGCTCTGAAGAATCCTTTAAAACATTTGTTACACCAGGCATATTATTTGAAGCCTTTAATTTTGACTATTTCGGACCCATTGACGGCCATAATTTAGACCATTTAATCGATATTCTGAAAAACATTAAAAATCCAAAAGATCCTATTCTTTTACATGTGACAACAATAAAAGGAAAAGGATATGAACCTGCAGAAAAAAATCCAGTTTATTTTCATGGTGTGGGGTCTTTTGCCGTTGATACAGGAAAGAGTAATAAGATACCCAATGGGATACCAACCTATACCCAGGTGTTTGGTTCTCAAATGGTAAAACTTGCCAAAATCAATAAAAAAATTATTGCGGTAACGGCTGCCATGCCGGAGGGAACCGGATTAACAGAATTTTCAAAACTTTATCCGGACAGATTTTTTGATGTTGGTATTGCAGAACAGCATGCAGTTACCTTTTCTGCAGGGCTTGCTTCAAAAGGGTTAAAACCGGTTATTGCCATTTACTCCACCTTTTTGCAAAGAGCTTTTGATCAGATACTTCACGATGTCTGTATTGATGCCCATCCTGTTGTATTTGCAATTGACAGAGGTGGTATTGTTGGTGAAGATGGTCCCACCCATCATGGCCTTTTTGATTTTTCATATCTTCGTTGTATGCCAAACATGACAATCATGGCACCAAAGGATGAAAATGAACTGGCAAGAATGCTGGTTACAGCAGTCCGGCATGAAGGACCCATAGCGTTAAGATACCCCAGGGGCAGCGGAGTTGGCGTTCAAATTGAAAAGAACCCTGAACCTTTGGAAATTGGAAAAGGTGAGGTTATAAATAAAGGTGATGATTTATTAATAATTGCTATAGGAAACAGTGTTCCTGAGGCAATAAAGGCAGGCGCAACTCTTAAGGAACAAGGTATTTTTACAACCATTATCAATGCAAGATTTGTAAAGCCCCTGGATTCTAATCTGATAATTGAGTTATCAATAAAAATTAAAAAAATTATCATTGTTGAAGAGCAGATTCTTGATGGGGGATTTGGATCGGCCGTTCTGGAAATGTTTGCAGATAAAGGTGTGACAGGATTGTTTATTAAAAGAATTGGTATTAAAAACATATTTGTTGAACATGGTCCCCAGGATGTTTTAAGAAAAATTTATGAAATAGACAGCAATGCAATTGTAAGGGCAGCTATAGAAATACATGTCAAAACCATTGAATAAAGGGTTAAATAAGAAAAGCAGGCTTGATACATTTATCGTTGATAGGGGTTTGGTAAAATCCCGTCACCGGGCAAAAGCGCTTATCATGGCAGGCAAGGTATTGGTGAATGATTGTCCTGTGGACAAAGCAGGAACACTGATTGCAGATGATTCATCTGTTATTGTAAAACAGGATGACAATCCTTTTGTGAGTCGGGGAGGACTTAAGCTTGAAGCGGCATTGAAAAACATTCCAGTATCGGTAACTGGAATGACATGTCTTGATATTGGTGCTTCAACCGGAGGATTTACCGATTGTCTGCTTCAATATGGGGCTGCTAAAGTATATGCCGTTGATGTCGGATATGGGCAGTTTGACTGGATATTAAGACAGGATTCCCGGGTAAGGGTTATTGAAAGAACCAATATTAGACAATTGGCCTATGAAAAGATTAATGAAAAAATGGATATCGTTGTAGTGGATACATCTTTTATTTCACTAAAGGTCGTTATCCCGGCTGCTGAAAAATTTATGAGGGATCATACCCTGGTGCTGGCGTTGATTAAACCCCAGTTTGAAGCGGGGAAACAAAATGTTGGCAAGGGGGGCGTTGTAAAGGACCCTGAAATTAGAAAATCAGTGATCAAAGATTTGAAAGCTTTTTTTAAAGAGCGTGGATACCTGGTAAATATTATCGTCCCCTCCCCTATTTCAGGCCCTAAAGGAAACAAAGAATACATTATATCCTTAAATTTTAAAGAAAATTTAAATTAACCCTGTTAATTTTATTTAAATTCGATTATTTAAATATAACTTTTTATTAATTGTTTATAAGGAGCAGTAATGAGCGAAGAAATTAAAAGCATGAGAAATGTGGCTCTGGCTGGCCATGGAGGTGCGGGCAAGACAACTCTTGCTGAGGCTATGCTATTTAAAGCCGGCGTTACCAACCGTCTTGGAAAGGTTGAAGAAGGAAATACCGTCATGGATTTTCAGCCTGAAGAAATCAGAAAACAGCAGACTATTAATACATCTTTTATTAAGTATACCCATAATAAACATTTGATTACCTTGCTGGATACTCCTGGTGATCAGAATTTTTTTTCTGCTGCTAAAACATGCTTTCCTGTTGCAGACTGCATGGCATTTGTCATTGACGGAGTCGGGGGGCCTTCTGCCATGACCGAAGAAGCTGCAACCAGTGCACTGGAATATAATTTACCCGGGTTTGTCATTGTGAATAAGCTGGATCGAGAAAGAGCAGATTTTTCAACCTGTATTGAGGCCTGCAAAACAGCACTTAAAAAAAAGATCCTTCCCATTTGTTTCCCAATTGGTTCTGAAAACAACTTTAAAGGGTTTGTAAATATTATTTCAGGCACGGCCTTTGAATTTGATGATAATGGAAAATCAAGCAAAATAGATATCCCTTCTGATATGTCGGAAGACATTGAAATGGCAAAGGAAGAATTTATCGAGAATGTGGCTGAACTCGATGATGTGCTTCTTGAAAAATATTTAGAAGGAGAAGAAATTACGGAAAATGAACTAAAGGCAACATTCAGACAGGGTATTCTGGATGCCCGGTTTTATCCTGCCATTTGTTGTTCTGCTGCAAAAATGATCGGTATTGATACTATTTCTGATATTATCAATGATTATATGCCATCTCCCCTTGACCGGGGTGAGTGGACAGCAAAAGATGCCAAGGGTGAGGATGTTATCATTTCTCCTGATCCTGATGCGGAATTCTGCGGACTTGTCTTTAACACTATTGTTGATCCATACGCAGGCAGACTTTCCTTGTTTAGAGTGATTTCCGGAACCCTGGGAAAAGAAGGTAATGTCATAAATACAACAAAGGATACAAAAGAAAGATTTTCTCAGCTTCTTGAGATTGCAGGTAAAGAGCAGAAATCCATTACAACTGCCCTTCCGGGTTCTATTGTTGCTGTGGCAAAACTCAAAAGTACGCTTACAGGTGATACACTGACAGGTGGAAAAGACATCCAGGTCCCAGCACCCAAACCCATGCCGCCGGTCATCTCCTTTGCCATTTCACCCAAATCAAAGAATGATGAAGATAAAATTCATGAAGCCGTCAGAAAAATTCTTGAAGAAGACACTGGACTTCAGCTTAGACGTGAGGAAGAAACCAGACAGACAATTCTTTCCGGCAGAGGGCTGGTTCATATTGAAGTCACCGCTGAAAAAATTCTAAGAAAGTTTAACGTGGGAATGGAAATTGAGACACCAAAAGTGGCATATCGGGAAACCTTTAAGAAAAAAATTCGTGTTCAGGGTAAACATAAAAAACAATCCGGGGGCCATGGTCAATATGGTGACTGCTGGATTGTTCTTGAACCTCTTCCCAAAGGTTCAGGATTTGAGTTTGTTGATAAAATTGTCGGCGGCGTTATTCCTAAAAACTATATTCCGGCAGTTGAAGCAGGAGTCAGGGAGGCATCCCAAATAGGTATCCTGGCAGGATTTCCCTGTGTGGATTTCAGGGTAACCGTTGATTTTGGATCTTATCATTCTGTTGACTCCTCGGAAATGGCATTTAAAATGGCAGGAACGCTTGCCTTTAAAAAAGCTGCTGTGGATGCAAAAGCTGTGTTACTTGAACCGGTTATGAAGATTGCTGTAAAAATTCCAGATGAGAATACCGGTGATATTATGGGTGACTTAAATTCACGACGCGGCAGGGTTCTTGGGATGGATTCCGAAGATGATAAACAGATCATAAATGCTCTGGTTCCCATGGCTGAAATATTGCGGTATGCCCCGGATTTAAGTTCTATGACCGGTGGAAGAGGAACTTTTACCATGGAATTTGAGCAATATGATGAGGTCCCTGGGGATCTGGCAAAAAAAATCATTGAACGGGTAAATGCTGAAAAAGAATAGAACAAAACAAGCCTGACCCCGTATGCAAGGACTTAAGGCCGAAAGTTGAATTGATAAATCAAAGTCTGGCAAATGAGGAAAAATTTCTTATTTGCCTGGCTTTTTTATTGGTTTAAAAAAGTTTTATTCCAAAATGTTCTTTTTTACAATAAATTAGAATTTAAACTGCAATGTTTTACCGCACTTTTATCTAAAAGATGCCCAAGTTCCCCTTCTTTTTCTGGGAAAAATCCCATGCATTTTTCCCAGACCTCTTCATCCTCCATGCAAAAATAGACCATCAGGTTTGGGGCATATTCTTTTATGCATGAAATAATTTCCTGATATATTTTTATTCTCAAGGGTTTGAAATATCGCATTTTATTATCAAGCCCAAGAATAAATTCTCCATAAGGTATGGTTGAATGTTTGAATCTTGTTTCAATTATCTGCTTTAATTTGGGCATGAATCGAAAGGTACCAATGCTGATCCATACAATGCTTTCCGGTCGGACATGCTGAAAAATTTGTTGAACCACCCTTTTGTATTGAATCTCACATTCCGGATAAATCACCATGGGGTCAAAATGAAAGGCAAGTTTGTATCCCTTTGACTCAACACGGCTTGCTGCCTCAAGACGGGCTTTAAGGGAGGCTGTACCCTTTTCTTCAGAACCAATTATATCCGGGGTGTTCAATGACCAGGCAATAACAGTCTTTTCATTATGATCAAGGGGAAGTAAGGATTCAATATTAATGGTTTTGGTCTTAAGCTCCAAAAGGCTATTGTTTTGCTTTGCAAAGGTTTCAACCAGAAATTTTGGCTGAAGACTTATTTTTTCCCAGATAAGGGAGTCTGTATATTCCCCTGTTCCGATTCGAAATATTTTATTCTGGCTGAAGGTATTTTCAAGGGTGTTGCCAAGTGTTGTAAGGCCTGCAAAATATTGCAGAACCGGCGGATGAAAATATGCCTGAAGGATGCAATAGGAACAATCCATGGTACAGAATGTTCCTGTATGAAGAATGGTATAATCACAACAGGTATAAAAACTGGTTCCAGGGCAGGCCTTTATAACAGCTCCCTTGTTTTTGGTAATATAGAGTGTTTTTTTAGCCTTTAAGATGGGATCATCAGCATCATTTATATGGTCATAGACTGTCTTTGTGTTTTCTACCCATTGAGGATCTGCACCAAGCCTGGAAATGATATATTTAATTTCAAAATTTTCAGGAATGGCTTTATCAATAAAAAGCGTATCTATTTTCATGGGGTGAAAAGTTCTTTTAATTTTTTGTTTTCCAGGCTCTTATGAAGGCTTTGTACTTTTGCCTGGAACTGATTATAATTTTTTGCAGTAAAAGAGATGGAATAGTCTTGGCTGTCAAGGTTTTTCGGGGGTAAAATTTTTATATTGTTTCCAAGCTTTATTGATGTGATTTTTTCCATGACCCTTTGATGGGCCTTAAACACGATTGGAAACCGCTGTTCAAAAAGACAGGCTCGCAAATCCCTGGTTTTTAAGCCAGGATCTTTTTTCTCATCAGAAAGAATATCCTGTATTTCCTGATTCATATAAACCGCTTTTGGTTTAATGGCATCTCTGGCAGAAATCTCCATTATATATAGTATAATTTCAAGTTGTTTGTTCTGGGATGCATGAATTTTTGAAAAAATATCTAAAAAAACCTTAATGGTTTCTTTTCCCAGAAGAGAAATTCTTTTGGCAGACTTAAAGGATAGATTGCCGGTGTGAATTAATTGCAAACCTGGATCAGGCAAATCGCCAATGAATAATAAATCCCTGACAAAACCTTCAGCAAGCTCTGTATTAAAGATAGCGGGTGATTTTTGAGCAATCTGTTGTTTATCCAAAAATTCATGCAGACGTTTTGTACATAAGATAAGTTCAGCAAGGGTTAAAGACCTTTGAAAAGCAAGTGAACTGATTGATTTTAAAAGGCATTGGTAGTCAGTTGCATCGGGCTCTGTTTTATATACAAGTATTTTTATTCCATTATTATGAACCCTGTTATTATGAATGTGGGCTCTGATTCTGTTAAATCCTGAAATGATAATAAATTTATTGTTTAAAGGCCTGACAATGGGAGGGTAAATCAGGCCTGTTTCTCTCAAGGATCGTGCCAGAAAATCAATATTCGTGTTTGAAAATGAAATTTTATACCGTTCATCTGTCAGATCAATATCATTTATATTTATTTTGCACAGACAATCAGACATTTTCACCTGTCAGGCGGGTATAAATTTCTTTGTATGTATTGGATGTCCTTTCAATCACTTCTTTGGGAAGCTTTGGCCCAGGGCTTTTTTTATTCCATCCTGAGGCAGTCAGCCAGTCTCTTACATATTGTTTGTCAAAGCTGTTCTGGGTTCTTCCGGGTTCATAGTCGCTTAAAGGCCAGAATCGGGATGAGTCCGGGGTAAGGATCTCATCGATAAGGATAATTTCTTTGTCCAGCATACCAAATTCAAATTTTGTATCGGCTATAATAATGCCTTTTGACAAGGCATATTCAGCGCCTTTTTTGTATATTGCAAGACTTAAATCTCTTAATTTTTCCGATTTTTCCAGACCTATAAGTTTTACCGCTTCTTCAAAGCTGATATTGATATCATGATCCCCGACTTCAGCTTTGCTGGAAGGTGTAAAAAGCGGGGTTTCAAGTTTATCTGATTCTTTCAAGCCTTTGGGTAGTGTTATCCCGCAGACATGGCCTTCTTTTTGATAAGAACTCCAGCCAGAACCTGTTATATATCCTCTTACAATGCATTCAATGGGAAGGGGTACGGCTTTTTTGACCAGCATGCTTCGTTTATTAAGGACATCAGCGTGGGGTTTAAATTCTTCAGGATAATCATTTACATTGGTTGTTATAATATGATTTTTGACAATGCTTTCCATTTTTTTAAACCAGAATACGGAAATCTGATTTAAGACCTTTCCCTTATCCGGAATCGTATCCGGCAGTACAACATCAAAAGCGGAAAGCCTGTCCGTTGTGACCATTAACAGGGATTCTCCCGTATCAAATATATCCCTGACTTTACCCTGCCTGACCAGAGACAGGTCGCTAAATTGAGTCTTTGGAATGGATATCATATTGATCTCCTTATTTTATTATAATTGTATATAAAAATTTTGGAGATTAATATCACAAAATAGAATATTTATCCATGACGAAAATATATCGGCATCCTGACTTGATGTTGAGTATCAACATAATAAACAAATGAATCCTCATTGTTTATCCATACAATAGTTCCAGAACATGCCCCTATTTCTTTTTTTGTATCTTCAATTGATCATTTAGAAAATATTTGTCAATAATTAGCAGTATTTTATAATGTTTTTTATTATAAAATATTGTAAGCTTGACGTTGATTACAAAATGATAATATTGTTGACTAAATTTTGATTTTCAATAAACGAGGTTCCCAGATGAATAAAAAGCCAATTCAATTATTTTTCATTATTTTCACCATGATTTTCAGCCAGATTCCAGGCTATTGTCAAACAACATATTCTCTTGCCCAATTAGCCCAACTTGCCAATAAGCACAGTGAGACAATCAAAATTGCAGAAGATGATTTAACCATAGCACAGTTAGAGAAGGCCAGGGCATTATCTGTGCTAATACCCCGCGCCACAACTTTCGGCAGCATGACAAACTATAAAAATGATGCTATCATATCTCCTGATACATCGACCATAGGAGTTAAACTGACACAGTCATTTACACTCAATGGAAAAGAACTCATTGCTCTGGATGTTACAAAAAAAGGTATTGAAGGCAAAGAATTTTCCCTTGAAAGCATTCGTTCCCAGTATTTATTAAATGTATCCCAGGCCTATTATAATATTTTGAGTGCACAAAGATATCTTGAAATTGCCCAATCAGATGTAAAAAGGCTTACCACTCACAGGGATGCAGTTAAGGAAAAATTAAACGTCGGCACGGTAACTAAAACAGATTTATACAGGGCTGAGGCAGAACTGTCCAAATCTTTAACAGAACAGCTAAAAGCAGAAAATGCTATATTGCAGACCAAGGCAGTTTTACGTAACCTTGTCGAGATTGAGGAGGACTATAATCTTAAAAAGGCAAATATTGAGGATATTAAAAAGTATGACTTAAGCCTGGAAGAAATTCAAACTTGTGCCTTAAAAACCAGGACAGAAATAAAAGAAGCAAAAAAGAATCTTGAGATTGCCCGGAAAACGGTAAGGTATGAAAAAAGCGATTTTTGGCCGACAATTTCTCTTGAAGCAGGATATAAAGAGACAGATATCACCTATGATTATACGCCCAGGGATGTGGAATATGATACTGAAGACTTATATTTTAAGGGCGAGCTTGTCTTTACCTTGTATGATGGTGGTTTGCGAAGGGCCCAGATCAGTCAGGCCATTGCGAATCAAAGAAAAGCAGAAAATGCATTAATACTTCAGGAAAAAAAGATTGTTCTGGATGCAAAAATTTCCTTTCTGGATTACCAGACAGCAAAAAGTACGCTATTGAATTTACAGGATGAGCTGAAATCTGCCCAGGAGAATTTTAATGCAGTTCAAATGCAGTTTAAATATGGTATGGCTGACAGCATTAATATGATGGATGCAAATACGTTATTGGTAACAGCTCAAAGGAGAATTTCAGATGCTGAATATACGTATCACCTTTCAATTTTGAAAATACTTTACACCAAAGGGGATTTAACCCGGTTTTTTTTAGATCAGGCTTAAAACCGTGCCTGAACAAGATTTTCGTTCAGGCACTAAATAATATAAATTTGTTTGAAAAGGAAAATAACATGTATGAAATAATTGCAAATCCTGAAGACTATCAAATAGACCATCTTATAAATGGAACGAGTAATGCAAATATTGAGCTTTCAACGGAAGAAAGAGATAAATGGGCAGGTGAAATTGTAAATTTCAGCGAAAAATTAACTGACCTTGCAAAAAAATCCAGGGAACTTGCAAAAGTGTTTTCAGGCAGAGAAAAGATTTCTGCCAGTGCTTCTTCTTTAAAAACATTGAAAATTCAATTATTTATGATCAATGATTCTTTAACCACAGCAATTGAAATTGCTGATAAACTTGAATCTGATATTGTAAAAAAATAATCAGCCCAGGGTTTTCTGACGTAATAAATGGTCTGTGAATACAATTGCCAGCATGGCCTCACAGACCTTATTAATTCTTGGAATGGCGCAGATGTCATGGCGGCCTTGTGTTGAAATTTCAACTGAACTACCCTTTTCATCGATTGTCTGCTGGGGTTTAAGGATCGAAGCTATGGGTTTGACATGAACCCTTGCAATAATGTCATCCCCATTTGAAATGCCTGCCAGAATACCTCCGGAATGATTTGTTTGAAATCCATCCAGTAAAATCTGGTCATTGTTCTCAAAGCCTGTCATTTTGGGAGCACGAATTCCTGCACCGATTTCAACTGCCTTGACAGCGCCAATACTCATAAGGGCTTTGGCAATATCAGCATCCAGCTTGTCAAAAACAGGCTCTCCTAAACCAGGGGGTACATTTAATGCGATAATTTCAACAATACCACCTAAAGAATCCCCTTTGTTTTTAATCTCTTTGATTTTTTTTTCCATTTTATGGGCGGCATCTAAATCAGGACATTGCAAATCGTTTTTTTCTTTTTCAGATATATCATCAATCTTAAGGGCCCGGATATTGCCAAGTTCAAGTGTATAACTATTTATTTTGATATTATACTGATCAAGTATAAGTTGAGCCACTGCACCTGCTGCCACCCTTGCTGCTGTCTCCCTTGCAGATGCTCTTCCGCCTCCCCGAAAGTCTCGGATACCATATTTGGTCTGATAGGTAAAATCACCATGGCCTGGTCTGAAAAAAGAGGCAATCGGATCATAGGATTTTGATTCTGCGTCTTTGTTTTCTATCAAAATCATAATGGGCGTTCCAGTGGTTTGTCCGTTAAATGTACCGGACAGGATAATGGGATGGTCTGGTTCTTTTCGTTTTGTACTGGATACCCCTGTTCCCGGCTTTCTTTTATCAAGGGCTTTTTGTATGATATCCTCATCAATCTCAAGACCCGGAGGACACCCCTGAATCACAACGCCTATTGCTTTGCCATGTGATTCTCCAAAGGTCGTGATATTGAATGCTTTACCAAAACTAGAGCCTGACATTTTTTAATCTCCTGTCAATGATATTAATAATTTCTTCGGGATTATGAAAACTTGTATCAATTCTTATATGGGCGGTATTTTTATATAAAGGCTTTCTTTTTTTTACCATTTGCCTTGTTTCTACAGATAAATCTTTATTTGTAAGTGCCGGCCTTACCTGTTTTGTTTTATTATCTATATTTAATCTGACCATAATTGTCTTTATATCTGCATCAAGCCAGATGCAGAGTCCATTTTTTTTCATGAATTGCTGATTATCAGGATCTATAAAAATTCCGCCACCCGGGGCCATTATCGTATATTTATTTTTTTTTTTATTCAAAATTGTGTGTTTTTCGTTTTTTAGAAATTTTTACCCACCCCGGGTTTCAATAATTTCCAGAATAGTTGATCCAAGTTGTTGTTCAATAATTTGATCTGTATCAATGAAATCAAAATTAAGACGGTGAGCAAGAATTTTTCCCAGGGTGGTTTTCCCGGTGCATCTGTAGCCGATAAGAAATATTTTCATAATTGATTCCTCAACTTTCGGAGTTGCCGGCTTTGAGTGGGGTCAGGCTGCAAGAACTTAAGACCGAAAGTTGAGTAAATAAAATTATTCCTGTAATACATCAAATATATCCCAGTAATTTGGAAAAGATTTTTCAACACAGGTCTCATTTTCAATTTCCATGCCGGGAATTATTAGACCGGGAATAGAAAATGCCATGGCGATTCTGTGGTCGTTAAATGTTTCTATTCTTGCTCCTTTTGGATTTCCACCTGTGATTTCTATAAAATCCTCTCCTTGTTTAACGCTTATACCCATTTTTATAAGTTGTGAAGAAACCGCATCAATCCTGTCACACTCTTTTTCGCGTAAATGTTTAATATTGTATATCCTGGTTTTTCCTTTTGCAAAGCTTGCAACAACAGCAATGGCAGGGACAGCATCCGGGGTGTCGGACATATCCACATCAACTGCCTTAAGCGCCGGACCGCAGACTCCGATCCGGTTATCTTCAATTTTTATGGCACACCCCATTTGTTCCAAAATTTTAATCTGTTTTAAATCCCCTTGAAGAGAATTTGTATTAATATTTTTAACAAAAATCATTTTGCCTGTTACAGCACCAATGGCCCAGAAATAACCTGCATTGGAAAGATCCGGTTCAACAGAGAAATCTCCCTGAAGATAAGATTGCTGTCCTGGTACCTGATAATGCATACTATTAATTTTATGGGCAGAAATTGCAAATTTTTTCATAATATCAATGGTCAAGTCTATATAGGGGGAGGACACAGGCGGGCTGTCAAGTCTGATATCAAGTCCTTTCTTCATCAAAGCCCCCATCATTAAGAGAGATGATAAATATTGACTGGTTTTTGAACAATCAATTTTAATTGGCCCCCCTGCCCTGTTACCGCCCTTAATATAAATCGGAGGACTGCCTTTTTTGTTTTTTGACTTTGCCTGAATACCCAGCAGGGTTAATGCATCGAGCAACTCTTTCATTGGACGTTCACACATTCGGTTGTCACCTGTGAAACTATAGCCGGTATTTCCCAATGCTGCAATGCCGGCAAGAAGACGCATGGAGGTGCCTGAATTGCCAAGATAAATATCTTTATTACAGGGGTGAGGCTTTCCTCCAAATCCTTTAACCCTGTAATGACTTTCCTTAACCTGGTTAATGTCTGCCCCCATATTCTTAAGGGCATCAAGGGTGTGTTTTATGTCATTGCTTTGCAGAATATTTTTAATATGTGATGTCCCATTGGATAAAGATGCACAAACCATCATACGATGGGAAATACTTTTTGAACCCGGAATCACAACAGCCTGATTTTTAATGTTTTTTTGAGTAATATGTTTCATTTATTCATCTTTATTTATGATTGACAGCCTCATGATTTCAATATCCGGTGTTATGCCTGTCCACAATTCAAATTGAGCCATAGCCTGGTGCAGGAACATGGACAGTCCATCAATGGTTTTACAGCCTTTTTTTCGGGCTTCGGATAATAGTTTTGTTTTCACAGGCGTATAAACAATATCCATAACAACCATCCGGGGATTCAAAAGAGTTGAAGGAAATGCCGGCCCCTCAATATCAGGGCTCATTCCAATGGGCGTGGTATTAATGATAATATCAGCATTAATGATATTTATTTTATCTGAATCATCCTGTAAAATAAAATCACCATTATACTTTAAAGCAAGCTTTTCCCCTCTGTCTTTGTTTCGGTTGATAATAACAAGATCCCCTTTTTCTTTGTGTATACCATATGCGATTGCCTGGGCAGCACCTCCTGCACCAATGATACAGACTTTTTTATTTTTTATGGCAAAGGGTTTTAAGGGAACAATTGCAGCCTTATGATCAGTGTTATATCCAAGAAGTTTTCCATCTTTGTTAATAACCGTGTTTACAGCGCCTATTTTTAAAGCATCATCATCAATCCAGTCAAGATAATCCATTATGGATTCTTTAAATGGTATTGTAATCGAAGCGCCCTGTACGTTTAAAGTTCTTAATGCAGTGATAGCTTTTGAAATCTCATCAATTTCAAAAGCCAGGTAAACCGCATTAATATTGTGCTGTTGAAAACAGGCATTATGAATTGTCGGGCTTTTGGAATGCCTGACCGGGTTTCCCAAAATGCAGTAAACCTGTGTATTTGAATCAATCATGTCTGATGTCAGGATGGTTCTTTTGTTATGATAAAGCTTTGTATCCTGTTTCCATCCATATCTTTAACAGTGACCACCCACTTGTTGATGGTGATGGATTCTCCAGGCTTTGGGATACGACCGATCTGATCCAGAAAAAAGCCTGAAAAAGTATCATAGGTATTTGATTCCGGAATCTGGATTTTAATCTCTTTATTTAAATCATCAATGTCAATTTTACCGGTAACCAACCAGGTATTTTCTTTTAATTTTACAATATCAGGCGCCATCGTATCTGTTTCATCAATAATCTCACCAAAGATTTCTTCAACAACATCTTCAAGCGTTACAATGCCTGAAATACCACCATGCTCATCCACAACAATGGCCATATGATTTTTTTTCTGTTTAAATTCATGTAACAGGGAATCCAGTTTTTTGGATTCAGGGATAAAGTATGGTTTTTTCATGATCTGTTTAACATCCAAAGGTGTATTAGATTTAGATGCACAGGTTTTTTGAAAAGTTGCAAACAAATCCTTTACATGCAAAATCCCAATAATATTATCTATACTGTCTTCAATAACCGGAATCCTTGAAAATCCTGTTTTAAGAATATTTTTAATATCAAGGTTTTGCGATACATCGATTACAAACATATCTGCTCTGGGTGTCATAACTTCAGAACAGCAGGTATCATCAAATTCAAAGATATTGGAAATATATTCTTTTTCTTCTTCTTTGATTTCTCCTTCTTCTTCCACCACTTCCACCATGGTCATCAATTCATCTTCTGTTACATTTCTATGGGAAGTATTAATTTTACCATGCAATCTGGGTATAAAATTCAATATACAAATTAAAGGGAAAAACAATTTTGAAAACCAGAATATTGGATAAATCACAATTCTGGCAACCAGGATATTGTTGTGATTGGCAAAAGATTTGGGCAGAATTTCACCAAAAATGAGAATGAGCATGGTCATAATCCCCGTTGCAATACCGACGGCATTGGATTGAAAGTATGAGATGGCAACGGATGTGGCAATGGCGGAAGCTCCAATATTTACAAGGTTATTTCCAATAAGTATGGTGGTTAAAAGCTTATGGGAATCTTTTTTCATTCTCAAAATCAGTAATCCGGTTTTGGAACCATCTTTGGCAATATGAAGCGCTCTGACTTTACTGATCGAAAAAAGAGCCGTTTCAGAAGCAGAAAAAAACCCGGATAATAAAAGGCCTATAACAAGTAATAACAATTCAAAAATCATCAAAACAGAATATAATCCTTAATTTATTAATATAAATTTAATTTGTATTTTTATGAACTCAGTCTAATAATATTTAAGGCTTCTTGTCAAATTCAAATGAACATTTTGAATTTTTTAACATATAGACTGCAATATTGGCAGCCCTTTTTGATGCCCCTTTTTTCCCAATAAATTTTCTGACCATTTGCAATTGATTTTGGAAATAAAATAGATTGTCCAGCATAAATAATGCTTTTTCACTAATCTTTTCCGGTGTTGCATCATTTTGCAATAGTTCAGGCATCACTTCAGCATTTACAATTAAATTTGCAAGTCCTGCATACTTAACTTTTACAAGCAGTTTTGCCATCCGATAACTGACCGGGGACATTTTGTATATGATAATGGTTGGAACATAACACAGGGCAGCTTCAAGTGTGACGGTTCCGGAAGCAGCAATGACAAGATCTGATTTTAAAAAAATATCCTTAACCGGTCCTGCTTTGATCTGGAATAAATATTTTTTTTTATCTATTTGCAAACAAGCTTCCAAGGTTTCTCTTTTTATAGACTCTGCTTTAGAAATAATAAAATTAACCTTTTTATTATTTCTATGAATAAGATTTGCTGCTTTTACCATAATATCAAGCAGGTTTTTTATTTCAG